>DATIFQ010000507.1:0-8054 GCA_035455185.1 Bryobacteraceae bacterium
CACAGTGCTATTCTTCTTCATGGCCGGTCTCCTATGTGATTGCACCTCGAGTGCGCAACCCATTGGGAGCTTAACGCATCCCGCCGGGAGACCGGCCTTCTCATCCCATCTCGGCCTGGCGTACCACTACCCGCCGGCAGATTCCAATTGCCTCCGGGCAAAAGTAGCGTTAAGCTCAAAGCAGAGGTTGATTATGCGTGGGGTGTTGGGAATAACTTTGGCTTTCTTTTTCGCCCTGCCGGCGCTGGCGCAGTTCGGCTTCTACCGCGGCACGCCGAGCGTTGCCGGGAGGAGCTTCGGCCACGGCTTCGGCAATGTAGTATTTCCCGGAACCGGCGGACCGTCCCGATTCTCGATCACCGATCCGAGCTTTGCCTCCCGCGTCAGCGGAATCGTCAGCGGCTACCGCCCATACACCGGCGCGCCGTCGGGACGGTCATACGGAGGCGGAGGTTACGTACCGGTAGCCTATCCTGTCTATATCGGCGGGTATGGCGGTTATCCCGACTACCCGCAACAGCCGGCGCCGAACATCACAATCATAAACAACCCCCCGCAGCAGACCACTCCACAGGTGGTCATCAATCAGAGTTTCGGCGCGGAGTACGGCAAGCCCCCCACGCAGGAGTCCACGAGCGGCGAACAAGGGGTTCGCTACTACCAGGCGCCGGTGCCGGAGCCGCCTGCGCGCGCGGTGAGCCCGGAACAAGACTCCAAGCCGACGGTCTATCTGATCGCCTTCAAGGACAGCACGGTGCGGGCCGCTGTGGGCTACTGGATCGAAGGGGACACGCTGCACTACGTCACGACGAAGGGGCGGCCGAACAAGGCATCGCTCGACCTGGTTGACGAGGAATTGAGCCTGCAGCTCAATCGTGAGCGAAGCGTCGAGTTCGAGCTCTCATCGGCGAGATAGGCGGTAGTCGCCGCGCGCCAGCCTCTTCACGAAGTCTAAGTCTCCAGCGACGAAGTCGTACTCGGGAAGCTGTTGCAGGTTCTCCCATCGAATCTGCTCGAAGACCTGATTCTCCAGCTCTCCGAAAAACTCCGAGACGCGATGGAAGAAGAGGCGAATAGGCGGGCGAGGACCGTACCGGTAATCATAGCTGTCGATGAGCGGGCCGATCCGCGCCTGAATGCAAAGCTCCTCCTCGAGCTCGCGCTGTAGCGCGGCCGCGGGGGACTCACCGGGCTCCAGTTTGCCGCCGGGGAACTCCCACTTCAGGGCGTGCGAGTCGTCATGGCGGCGCTGGCAGATGAGGATCTTGTTCTGGCGGACGATGACCGCGGCGGCGACTTCCATGCGGCGAAGCCGGGGAGCGGATTTCGACGACTGTCCGGGGATGCGGGTCATCCGTGTCCCGTCATTCTACCGCGCGGCGGCGGGGGTGGGGCTACAATTTGGGTACCAGCGATGTACAGTGAACGGCTGCTGGACCATTTCCGGAATCCACGTAATGTGGGGGAGCTGCCTCCGCCGGCGGTAACGGTGGAAGTGTCGAATCCGGTGTGCGGGGACATCCTGCGGCTGTCGGTGCGATTTGAAGACGACGCGGCGGCGGAGGTCCGCTACAAGGTGCGAGGCTGCACGGCTTCGATCGCGGCGGGATCCGCACTGACGGAGTGGCTGCACGGGAAGTCGCGGGCGGAGATGGCGGCGGTTTCAGCGGCCTTGGTCGAGGAGGCGGCTGGAGGGCTCAGGACTGAATCGAAGCACGCTGCCGTGTTGTGCGTCGACGCGGTCAGGGCGCTTCTCCGAACTGGACGACCAGCAGTGTGATGTCGTCCTTCTGGACGGCACCGCTGGTGAAGGCCGTGAGCTCGTCGTCCAGCGCCCGAAAGACGGCCGCGTAATCGGCGGTTTCGTGCCGGTGGAGGACGTCGCGAACCCGCTTATCACCGAAGAAAGCACCGTCGGCATTTTGGGCCTCCGATACGCCGTCGGTGTAGATGACGAGACGGTCGCCGGGCTGAAGTTGAACGGTTTCGGCGGCGTACTCGGCTTCTTCGAGCAGGCCCACTGGCAGCGCGTTTGAATCGAGCGCCCGGAGGCGCTCTCCGCGGCGGAGCAGCAAAGGCGCGCAGTGGCCGGCGTTGATCCAATGCAGGAGCCCGCTCTCGTTCACGGCGCCGTAGAACAGCGTCGCATACTTTTCGCCTTCGGTGCGCTCGATCAAGAAACGGTTGATGCGCACCATCATCCTCACGCTTCCGTCCGGGTCGCGCGGACCCGCTAGAAGGCTGCCTTGGAGGAGGGCTGCAAGCAAGGCGGAGCTGACACCCTTTCCGGACACGTCGGCCATGACGACCGACCAACAGTCGGGCGCGACAGAAGCGACCTCGAAGTAGTCGCCGCCGACCTGATGCGACGGCAGGCTGCGTCCGGCGGCGCGAAACCATCCCGAGTCCGGCAGCCGGCGGGGAAGGAGACTCTCCTGGATGGAGCGAGCGACCTTAAGCTCTTCCTCCATTCGCTGGCGGGCGCGCTCGCCCTCCAGCAGGCGGGCGTTTTCCAGGATGGTGGACGCCTCGAGTGCCAGTGTCTGGAGGAGTTCGCGGTTCGCGGCCGAAAGGTCGGCGCGGCCCATCCGCGAGTCCATGTACAAGACGCCCTGGGTCTCGGCGATGCCGGAGAGAATCGCCGTCTCCTGGGAAGCACCGGCTTGCACACGCACCAGGGGTACGCAGATGACGCTGCGCAATTCCAGATCGGCCACGGTTCGGGACATTGCCGGCTCGGCGGCGCCGGGCTCGAAGTTCATCGACAGGAGCTCGCGGCGCCGGCGGAGGGCGTGCATGATCAGCCCTCGGGGGACTCGGAGCTCGGACGCCTCCAGCGTCGTTCCGGCACGATCGCGCGCGATGCGGACATCGAGCTGCTCGCCGTTGCGGAGCAGTAAGAAGCCGCGCTCAGCACTGGTGACGGCGAGGGCAGCGTCGATGAGGGCGGCGAGGACGTCGTCGGTGGAAATGGAGGTTTCGAGAGCACGGGCGACTTCGACGAGCGACCGCAGCCGGGTGAGGTTGCCGGTAGCCGTCCCCGGGGGAACCGAGCCGGATACTTGTTCGGCGAGGCGGGAGACCTCAGACTCTTCGAGAGTGAAGATCAGCCGGTAGGAGTCCTCGATGCCGAAATCGATGCGATCGGCGGGATTGAGAACCTGGCTGGAGACGCGGACGCCGTTCACAAACAGTCCGTGGCGGCTCCGAAGGTCTTCGATGACATACTTGCCGCCGTCCAGCACAACACGGGCGTGAACGCGGGAGACACGGCTGTCCCGCAACGCGAGCTGGTTATCGGACTGCCGGCCGATGCCGAACGGAAGCGGGCGGAGTGGCACGCGTGTGCGTTTGCCGGCCGGATCGAGAACGATGAGTGTGGCGGGCCGCGGGCCCACGGGCGCCGGCGACAAACTCATCAATTACTCCGTGTGGGCTTTTCTCCTCGGGAACTCTCGACCGGGGTGAGGGCGTGCGCGGCAGCCTGAACCTCCTGCGCGCGAAGAACCTGACAATGCGAGCAGTAACCGCCAACCTCCGTCCGGGCGATGAGGATCTGGAAGCCAAAGTGCGACTCGATCTGGCGACGAAGGCGCGGCAGTGCGTCGCCAAAGAACTCCTCAACCTTGCCGCAGCGCAGGCAGATGATGTGGGCGTGCTCCTGCTTCATCCGGGTTTCGTAATAGTGCTGGTCGCCCGACCAATGCATGAGGTCGAGCTCATCGACCAACCCGGTTTCCTTGAGCATCTTTAAGGTGCGGTAGACGGTGACACGGTTGATTTTCGGATCTTCCTGTTTGGCGAGGGTATAGAGCCGTTCGGCATCAAGGTGGAGGCCCGACTTGTCGATCAGGTCCAGCAGGATTCGGCGCTGCCGCGTGAGACGCACTCCCCGTTCCTCCAGCGACACCCGAATACTTTTCAGCGCCATTTCCGCCTCGTTGCCGTCACCGGCACAACTTTGACTCTAACATGAGCGGCGCGGGAGGGGCGTGCAATCCAGTTCTCCGTGAAGCCGCCAAGCTCGCAAAGGAAGAAGGAGACGGATTTGCGGACGCTTGAGAATCATCGCGAAACGAAGCCAATCCCATTTCCGGACTGCCACTGCCGATGTCTTCCCCAGCCGTTTCCTGATGGCGGGGCGGACCGGAGAGGGGAGCCTGTTCCGGGCGGCGCGGGGGGCGGAGGGAGCGCAGGCGTTCGTACTCCTTCAGAGCCTTATACCAGGACTGGCGGATCGAGGATTCGTAGCGGGTAAGCAGCGAAAGCCGCGTGGTGCGCGAGCTGCCGCTGATCATTTTGCCCAACAGGACGGTGGTTTCCTCGTAGGAGGAATTTCCCGACCAGCGATCATCGTCGTCGTCAACGTCGCGGATATACTCGACGCCGTAGGCGAGCATGCCGGTTTCGAGGCGGAGGAGCCGGCGGAGTTTCCAGTCGGCAGCGACCATCTGGCGGACGCAGAACTCTTCGAGGGGACCCTGGGGGTCTAGCTGGGCGGTGTAAGAGGCGGCCAGGGTGGTGAACTCTTCGGCATCCTCATCGGGAAGGACGATGTCGCGGGAGAGCAGGCCGTGCTGGAGGGCATTGGAGGCGGAACGGGCCTTGCCCTCGTCGGACGTGGGGCCCGTACTGCGACGGGCATTTTTCCGATTGGCGTTGATCTGACGTATGGAGGCCATAATGTCACCTCATGCTAGGCACACTGACAGATTTTTGCTGTCAGCTTTCAGCTATCAGCTATTGAGAATGAAGAAGTTAGGGAACTGAAAAGTGTGTGAATGGAGAACTTGGAGGAGAATAAGAAGACCAAGGAGGTGAGGGATGAAGAGCCGGAGGGAATTTCTGGGAATGATGGCGGCCGGGCTCGCGGGGCCGGAGTCGAGGAACAGGCAATCCGGGATGAAGTACCGGAGGCTGGGGCGAACTGGGTACCTGGTGTCGGAGATCGTGATGGGCGGGGGCTCCATCGCGCCGGACAATCACAAGCACGTGCTGCTGGCGCTCGACATGGGCCTGAACTACCTGGACACCGCGCCCGCGTACGGACCGAGCGAGGAAGGCTACGCGAAGGTCATCGAGGCGCGCGGGCGGGATAAGTTCTTCCTCAATACCAAGGTCAGCCTGTGGGACGAAAACCGGAGCAAGCTGTACCGGGAGATCTTCGACAGCCTGCCCGAACCGGAGCAGAAGAAATTGCGGAGCCGGGCCAACGAGGAGATTGAGCGCTTGGGCGCTGCTCAGACCGATTACTTTTGCGACTACTTCGAGGGGCAGGACCAGGAACTGGATGCCGCCGCGTTGTGTGACGTCATGGAGAAGGAATACGGCCGCCGGATCGATCGTGGGAAGAACTACCGGCAGATCGTTCTCGACTCCGTGGACGGAAGCCTGAAGCGGCTCGGCACCGATCACCTGGATCTGCTGATGTGCCCGCACGGGGCCAACACTCCGCGGCAAGTGTCCGAATATCCGGAGATCTTCGAAGCGTTCGAGACGCTGCGCAAGGCAGGGAAAGTGCGGCACCTTGGTTTCTCGGCGCACACGGGCGCCGCGGGAATCCTGCGGGCGGCGATGAAGACGGGTGTGTACTCGGCGGCGATGGTGGCTTATAACATCGTGAACCACAAGTTCATGGACGAGGCGCTAGAGGAAGCGGCGAAGAGCGACTTCGGAGTGATCGCGATGAAGGCGGCCAACCCGGTGCACCGGATCGACGAGCATAGAAAACCGGTGGAGCCGCGGCGGGTGAAGCTGATCGACGAAGCCGTGCCGGGACCGTGGAAGATCCCGCAGAAGGCGTACCTGTGGAACCTGCGCAACCGGAACTTGAGCGCGGTGATCTCGAACATGACCAACGCGCAGATGGTGAAGGATAACGTGCCGTTGGGCGGGAACAAGGCGTAGCCGGCGGTTACGGGCGTGTCCTGCGCCCCGGGGCGAAAGGCACCACCGAGTCACACGCCCTGCGTAAGTACTCTTCGTATTCCCAAGCTCCACTGCCGCCGGTCTGCCGTACCACGACCAAGTCCAAGCTCGGGACAAACGCGATCAGTTGGCCACCGGAACCCGGCTTGAAACGCGCATCTTTGGGGATGCCGGTCCCGCGGGGCGCCGAGAGCCGGGCCGGCAGTTCCCAGCCGTGGGACCAGGATTCTGCGTCCCGCCCGAAGTCTTTAATGCCCTTCACCGAGTGGGTCGGTTCACTCGTCTCGGCGATGAACCAGGCAGGGACAACCTGGCGGCCGTTCCACCGGCCGGCCCGCAGCATGCAGTAGGCAACACGAGCCAGTTCCCGTGCGGGCAGACCTAATGCGTGCGAGGCGTGACGGCCGTACTCCGCGCCACCGTCGAAATACTCGAACCACCACTTCTCGATTCCGATGGGCTTGAGCAGCGCCTCGATGGCGAATTGGTCGTACGGCACTCCGGTGACCTGTTCCACGACCAATGCCGCATGGTAGAAGGCATGGGTCGAATATCCAAGGTTGGCGCCAGGCTCGAATGCAAGCTGCGCAGTTCGAGGATCGCCGGTGTGCCCCAGAACGTACTCCCACGGCCCCTGGTTGCGCGCGCCGGACGACTCGGGTGCGATCCCGGATGTGTGGTTCAAGAGCTGTTTCACCGTGATCTTGGCCTTGCGCGCGTCGCTGAGCGGCGTGGCCCAGGGCAGAAAATCGAAGGCCGGATCGTCAAGAGTCATCTTCCCCGGTACCGTTCCCCGCTTGCTGCTCTCGGCAGCGATGCCGACGACAGTGGCACAGATCGCCTTGGCGCACGACTTGACGTTACCGGTCGCCGTCACGCTGCTGGCGTTTCTCTGGACTTCCAGAACCACATGACCACGCCGGATCACCAGCGCAGCGAAATCGCGCCGGTCGGAGGCGAGCAGCCATTCACGAAGCGAGGCCAACTTTTCGGGGTCCATGCCCGCAATGTCGCGGACATCCTGGGGCCGCTCAAGCTTCCGCCAGCCACCTTGTGACTCGGGCGGTGGGAAATAGGACCACTCGCGGCCGCCGATGAGCTGGCGCAGCTTGGCGTAGATTTCCGGCGCATCCGCCGCGCCACGGAAATCGAACGGAAACCGCTGGTTCAGATCTTGGAGCATCAGGCCCCAGGAAGCACCCGCAGAGGCACTCAACTCGGCGGCCAGAAGGTTTTCCGCCAGCGGCCTGTCATCTTCATTGCATACGATCGGCTTACGATATTTCTTCAGATCCCCGATGCGTGCCGGAACCTCGTCGAGACGCGTGTTATTGAAGTGAATGAGCAGGAAATCAGCGGTCCGCGCCACCTCGTCGGGCAGCCTTCCACTCCCCAACCCGCTGGTCGAGACCAGCAGGCCCGGCGTTGTGCCCTTCGCGAGACGAATCAGATCTGCCTGCCCGCTGGCCGTCCTCAGAATCGTGTGGTCGAATCCCTTGTGCCCAAACTCGTTGGTGATTTCGAGCACCACATTGCCTCGCCCAAGCGACGTTAGCCACCGGGCAACGTTGACCACCCCGGCCCGCACTGAACTCTCGTCACGAAGAACCTGATCCTGGCGCTGGTAATAACAGCTAAGAATCACGATGGCGCCGCTGCGATCGCACGCCTCAATCACGCGCCGGACACGGTCGAGATACGGCTGGCGCAGTGAGCCGTCGGGATTGAAGGCGGAATTGACCGCGCCTTCGTAGCCTGGGGCTCCGCCCTGGAGACCCAACGTAAACGCGCGAATTCCGTCTGCCACGTAGTCGGGGATCCTGGCGATGAATTCACCGGTGTTCGCTTCAGGATCGAACTCCGGACGGTTTCGGTCCTCGAAAACAGCGTTGACCATCCGGACATTCATCAGCAGACCCTCGGCGCCCGTACCTGGATACGTTGGGCGGCCGTTGAGGCGCCACTTGTCTCCCGCGATCGAAACGCGGGTCGCACTCCTCTGATGTTTGGGGTTCTCCGCCCCTGTTACGTGTGACTCGCCGGCGGCGCACACCTGGCAGGCAAGCAAGGCTGCGACGAGCTTCGGAGTGAAGTGGGCGCACAACCGGCGCATGTTAGAAAACATT
>DATIFQ010000508.1:0-18135 GCA_035455185.1 Bryobacteraceae bacterium
GCTCTCACGAGCCGCTGCGCCATTGTTGCCGTCGGGACGAGAAACGCGCGAGCGATCTCGTCCGTCTCCAGGCCGCAGATCGTGCGGAGCGTCAGCGCGACCTGCGCCTCGAGCGCAAGCGACGGGTGGCAACAGGTGAATATCAGGCGAAGGCGATCATCGGGAATTTCGGCCGGGTCGTAGTTGGGCTCCTCGATGGCTTGGCTCAACTCCGACTCGGCGAATGATTCGACTTTTTCTTTGAGCCTCGTTCGACGCCGGATACGGTCGATGGCCTTATGGCGAGCGGTCTGGATAATCCAGGCGCGAGGGAACTCTGGCACGCCGGAAGTGCGCCACTGATCGACGGCGGCCGCAAAGGCTTCCTGCGCCGCTTCTTCGGCCACCTCGAAATCCGAAAAGAGCCGAATCAGCGTGGCGACAATGAGGCCCCAGTCGGAGCGATAGACGGCGTCTACAGCCTCGTCGGCATCCCGCCCCATATACCCAATTGTAAACAATTCACCGAGCTGTCGATCCGGGCGCGGGCCGTTCGACTGACTCATGGAGGCAGAGGCGTGAAATACATGCTGCTGATTTACGTCGACGAGCAGGCCTTAAACGAGACTGACCGGGATCAGTGTTACGGGGAGTCCGCGCAGTTTGCGCACCAGCTCAACGCAAGCGGACAGTATCTGGCGGCTGCGCCGCTATACCCCACCTCGACGGCGACCAGCGTCCGTGTTCGTGACGGCAAACGGCTCGTTACCGACGGTCCGTTCGCGGAGACGCGCGAACAACTCGGCGGCTTCTTCCTGATCGACGCCAAGGACCTCGACGAGGCGATCGGCATCGCCGCCCGCATCCCGGCAGGGCGCTGGGGCACGGTCGAAGTCCGGCCGGTGCTGGAGATCCCCGGCCTGCCGCCGGATTCGATCGTTCGACCTGTCGATTTCGCTGTTCCTCCTTCGACCTAATGGAAGAGCGCGGTTGCCAACGGTCGAAACGGTTTCGAAAGTACAAACCCATAGCTCTGGGCCGGGCCGCCTGCGCGCGCTTATCCCTTTACGGAGTCAGCAGCGAACCTCTTGGACCAAATGAAAGGAGTGCACCATGCAACTGAACCCTTACCTTACGTTCAACGGCCAGTGCGAGGCAGCGTTCAAATTCTATGAGCGGTGTCTTGGCGGCAAAATCGAAGCCATGATTCCCCACGCTGGTACTCCGGTGGAACAACATGTGCCCCCGGAGTGGCGCAAGAAGATTCTTCATGCCAGACTCACGATGGGCGGGGAGGTCTTAATGGGCTCTGACGCTCCGCCTGACCGCTATGAAGAACCAAAAGGATTCTCCGTGTCGCTCCAGATCAAGGACCCGGCCGATGCGGAACGCATATTTGCCGCACTGGCAGAAAACGGAGTGGTGCGGATGCCGCTCCAGCAGACCTTCTGGGCCGCCCGATTCGGCATGCTCGTCGATCGATTCGGCACACCGTGGATGATTAACTGCGACCAGGCTACCTGACCGCGCTCCGATGCTCTGAGCGCGGCTGATGCACAGCTCGCAGCATACAGGCTCACTTCTTCATGTAATCGTCCATGAAGGCGAACACGTCCAGCTCCAAATGGGTCACGCCGATATACAGCAAGATGTGCCCCTCCTCCGCCGTGTGAAGGAATGGCGGGTAGATCTTCGAGCGGTGTGGCTTGCCGAGTTGCCGCAGGCGCCGGCTGGAGCCCCGGCTGGACAATGCCCTCCGACGCGGTTATCGTGGGCTGATATGAGGGGCCGCTTGATCTGTCTGTTCCTGTTTGCTGTAGTTCTGCACGCCCAGGCGCCGGTCGTTTCCGGCGATTCTCTCCGCCAACTCAACGATGCGTTTACGCGCTTGGCCGGCTCGCTCGCGCCGGCGGTGGTCGCTGTCCGCAGCAACGCCTATGAGCCCGCGGCTGAAGAGTCCGAGGCGGGCGCGCCCGTTGCGCTCCAGCAGAACATGGGTTCCGGCGTGATTGTTACCCTGGACGGCGATATTGTCACGAATGCGCACGTCGTCGCCGGAGCCACGCGCGTCAGGGTTCGACTTTCCCCCGGCGGCGCGGCGCCCGGGAAGAGCGTCGTCCGTCCACCCGGCCGGGTATTGCCCGCCCGGATCGTCGGTCTCGATCTGGAAACTGACCTCGCCCTGATCAAAGTAGACGCCTCGGACCTCCCGCACCTCGAACTGGCGGATTCCGAGCAGGTGCGCCAGGGCCAGATCGTGCTTGCCCTCGGCAATCCGTTCGGCCTCGAGGATTCGGTCAGCATGGGCGTCATCAGCGCTGTCGCGAGGCAGCTCCACCCGGACAGCCGCATGATCTACCTCCAGACCGATGCGCCCGTCAATCCAGGAAATAGCGGCGGCCCGCTGGTTGACGTCAACGGACGTGTCGTCGGCATCAACACCATGCTGTTCAGCCAGTCGGGGGGCAGCGAAGGCGTCGGCTTCGCCGTTCCGTCCAACATTGTCCGCACCGTAATAGAGCAGTTGCGCCGTTCCGGTGCCATGAAGCGCGGCGACATCGGCCTCGAAGCGCAGACCATTTCACCGGCCATCGCGGCCGGCCTCGGCCTCCCGCGCAGCGATGGCGTGGTGGTCGCGGACGTCACCAGTCGTGGACCTGCCGACAATGCCGACATCCGCGTCGGCGACGTCGTGCTCTCCCTCAACGGCAAGCCGATGGAGAACGCGCGCCAGTTCCACGTCAACCTCTACCTGCGGCCCGTCGCTTCCACGGTGACGCTCGAAATCCTCCGGGGCGGTGAGAAGCTGACGAAGACGGCAGTTGTTCTCGAACGGCTCGACACGCCCGAACGCCTCGCTACGCTTGTCAACGAGCGCCAGCACCTCGTCTCGCGCCTCGGCGTCCTAGGAGTCGCCCTGGATAAGAAGCTGATTGACCTCCTGCCGTCACCCCCGCGCCGGAGCTACGGCATCCTCGTGGCCCGGACCGCAGTGACCCCCCGCGGTCCGGCAGGGCTATTCCTGCCAGGCGACGTCCTGTACAAGTTCAACAATCAGCCGCTGTCAACGATGCTCGACCTGCGCGGCTTTGTCGATAAGACCCCGCCTGGCGAGACAGTAATCCTCCAGGTGGAGCGCGGCGGCAGGACCCGCTTTATCGAGGTCCCCCTCGACTAGTGCCGTCCCAACTCCTCCCGGCTAAGGGCCCGCGCCACGCAGCGAGCCGCTGCGACCCCTGCGATCAGCCGTTCGAGAGTCAGCAAGTTGGAACGGCACTAGCCAGCTAGCCTACTCCGGGTAGTAACCCTCTCGTGCGCGCACCTTGTAGCCCCTGGGGTGTTGCAGCCGGACGTCGATCTGGCGCCAGTTATTGTCCGGGGCCGGCGGAGGCGGGAAGGCCAGTAGATAACCGTGCGCCAGATCCTGACCTACGCGTTCGAGGACAGCACGGATCTCCCGCGGTTCACGGATCGCAAACGGTACTCCTCCGGTCGCCTTCGAAACGTTCCTGAGTTGCTTCAGTAGCTCGTCATACTCGAGCGCCCGTCCCTGAGCCACGGTGTACACCGGCGCGCCGATGACTTTGGCGCGCCGGATGGCCGCTTCAGCCTGCACCATGCTCCGGTTGTCTTCGCCGTCGGTGAAGACGACAATCACTTTCTTTCCGCCGCGGCCGGAGATTTCACGGGCAACTTGCGTCAGGGCATCGTACAGCGCGGTCTCATCGCGGGGGAATGCGCGCAAAACCGCTCGTTTCGCCGCTTGTTTGTCTGTGGTAAACGGTTGTAGCAGCGTGACCGTCCGGTCGAAACGATAGACTGCCACCGAGTCGGTCTCGCGGAGGTCGTCCAGCAGCTTTAGGGCGGCGTTCTTCAGTGCGGGCAAAGCGGCATACATGCTCGCCGTTGAGTCCAGCAAAAGAGCACAGGAGACGGCCGAGGAGTTGCTTTCAAACGCCGTGATCCGCTGGGGCGTTCCCTCCTCCAGCAGCCCAAACTCCGCTTGCGGAAGGTTGTCGACATAACGGCCCCTTCCGTCCGTCACCGTCGCGTATACCTCGACCAGCCGTCCACTGGCGCGGAAGACCGATTCGGTCGGCATCGGCGGACGGTCCGCGAGAGCGGCTTTGGCGGCGACCTTCGGAGCCGAATGGGGGGCAGTAGCCGCCGGCTCATCAGCGCTGTCCACGCGCGGAAGTTCCCGCGCTACCTCGTCAAGCCCGGCAAAACCTCCGGTCAAATAGCTGCCGGAGATACTGCTGGACCGCTCGAGCGCGGCGGGAAGAAATAGGGAACCGGAGTCTTTTCCCGGGTCGGCGAAGCGGTGCTTGCGAAGCACGAGCGGATCCTCGGAAATCAGCAACGAGTCCGGATCCAACCACGCCGCATAGACCAGCCCGCTTATAGCGACCACAGTCTGGGTGTCACCGGCCAACGAAGCCAGGGACGTCAGGCGCGGCACGTCCTGCGATCGTAGCACTCGATTAAAGTCTGATCTCCGTGCGTCGTCCAGGCGAAGCAGACGGCTGGGAACCGCTTCATCCAGGCCGCCGGATTCACCTGTTATCGTGCGCAGGCAAGCCAGGGCCTGGGCCGAGAGATCACGCGCCTGCAGTGACGTGCAAACGCGCCGGAACGCGCCGGCGCTCTGTTCTGTATCGAGGGCGCCAGCGGTGTGGCCGAGCGCGATCAACTCGACCAGCGAATACCATGCGCCCAGCATGGAATTCCTCCGCTCCGTGTCGACGTTTCGAACAGACTCCGTGAACGCCGCCAGACTCTCGAATTCGGCGCGCCCCAGCATCGGTAGGCGTCGGAAGTACGGGAGCAAAGCGCGCCATTCCTCGTAGTGCTGCACGAGCAGGCTTGCCGAGCGTTCGTCGAGAGGGGCTCCTCGGGCCCGCTCGAGTTGCGCGACCCCTGCGAGAACCTGCGGAGCGGCCAGACCCAGCAGGACATTCTCGTCCGGTGAATCGGCAGCGCCCCAGGCACGTTTGTCTCCCGGGAACCGCACTCTCCCACTCTCATCGACCGGCAACTCGCGGATAAAGAGGGTCTGCCATGTCGATGCAGGCTCATCCCGGGCCACCTGGAGCGCGCCGGATTCCCGGTACCACTCATAGAAGTGGACCGCGCGTGACGGGCTCGCCAGAAAGAATTTTTGACGGGCCGCATCGGCGCGCCACAGCACCCAATAGAAAGCCGCCAGCGCACCACGGTCTTTCTGAAGCAACGCGCGGAAGAAGGCCGGCGGATCGCGCGGGCTTGCGCCCGCGAGCTTCGCCCATAAGCTTTCTGTACCGGAGCCTCCAGGCGTTACCGCCACTCCGTTGGAGATCGAAAACGCCTCTGCATATAGCGACAAGCGCTCCGCATGAACCTCCACTGCCGCTCGCAGCCCCACGGCGTCCACCACCGCCGCCGCGGCATCATTGTCGATCCCGCTCAGCCCAACGTAGGCTTTCGCGAGACGTCGCTCAAGCGCGAAGGCTTCCGCCAGGCCGCCCGGCAGAGCCGGACCGCTCTGTGTCAGAGTGCTCCACGCGTCGCCCCCCGCCAGCCGAACGCTTTCCGACGGTACTTCGATCGTGAAGCTGCGGCCCGCTTCGAGGGCCTCCTCCAACGAGATTTCATCGATGCCGAGAGCGGCGGGAATCGGCTGGCGCAGCCCGTCTTCCGGATGGTCGCCGATCTCGATCCTGGTGGAACCTTCCTCTGTCACGATCTTCCACCCCAAGAGGGACAGAATGCGTTCAGTCTCCTTTCTTTGCTCTACGCCGGCGAGCGACAGGGTGATTACGGTGCGGTCGCCGCGCCGCTCCCCGGCGCGCGCAAGTTCTTCGATCGAAGCAAAGTATGCCCTCAGGCGAGGTTCGTATGCGGGCACCCCACGGCTGCGGTAGCGCGTTGTATTCCGAATGAGCGCCCGGCAGTAATCCGAGAAGAAGTTCGCGTAGCCCCCATACTTCTCGACGTTCGCGATGGCGGCCAGCGCTTTCATCCCACCCGGAATCCACACCTCGCCCGCAGGCGAGAGCCGTGCATCAACCAGATTCAGAGCCGGAAGAGTTTCCTCCGGCTCCTGCCTGCCGAGGTTCTCGATACGTTCACGGACCGCCGCTGCGTCCGTAGCCTTGGGATCCAACTCCAGATACAGGTTCAGGTGCTCCCTGGCCTCACCGAAGTTGCGCTGCGCTGCCATAATCACACCAAGCAGAAACTCGGCGCGCGGAAACTCGCGCTTCCGGTCCAAGCGGATCGTTTCCAATGCGCTTGCCTTCGCCCCGTCGAGGTCGCGCAAGTTGTAACAGGCCATGGCGCGGTGTAAGTGGGCCTCGGGGAAGGAGTGTTCGGCATCCGCCTGAATGAGAGCATTACTCGTCCGAAGCGCCGCCTGCCAGTCCCCGGCCTGCAAATCCAGACGCCCCAGCAGGAGATATGTGTTCAACAGTTTCGGATTGGCTTCCAGAGCCCGCCGGAACGCTTCCCGCGCTTCGTCCGTCTTGTTCCCGTTCTGGCACACCGCCCCGAGCAGGTTCCATGCATCTGCAAACTGGGGCGCCGCCTGGGCAGCCGCCCGGAGCTCGAGCTCCGCACGCGGCCAATCCTGTTTCCGTCCCGCCGCGACCGCGCGTCCCCACGCTTTCCGCGCGGTACGCGGTACGCGCGAAATTTCAAGATTGAAATCCGTGCCCGGTGGGCGCGGCCGAAGGATCATCGGCGGCAGGCGCGGATCGGATGCGGCACTCAGCTTGGAGAGATCGATCGTGCTCGACTCATACCCTGGAAGCGAGGCCCGAAGCACGCAGACGGACAACCCGTTGATGAACAGCGTGCGTGAAAACGCAGTCACCACCGCGCCAGCGCCAAACGTCTCCCTCATTTCGTGTCGCGCGACAAACCTCCCCTTCAAATCGGTCACACCCGCCTGCACTGCGCGTCCGCTGCAGAGACGTTCGATAAGGACCCGCTTTGGAGGTGCCGAGCCATCCTCCATGGTCACGCTGCCGATCAGATAACGTGTCTGCGCGCCTGCCGGTGACACGAAGACGCAGACGACCGCAGACAGTATGGCGAGAATCCTGCTTTTCACTTCGCTCATTTTTTCATCAGGGACTACTGGCAGTGTATTCCAATTCAACATACCGCCATTGGCGGTTTCATGTCGCGGGGGATCAGATTGCCGCACCACGACAATCTGAAGAGAGAAAGGCATAACGGGCGGCTTCGATCGCATGAGCTGTGCTTTTGCGCACGCAATCTGAGCATCCGCCGCAACCATCGCTACAAGCAGCATAGGCCGTTAAGGGAAGTCGTGACCGCGAGTTGAACCGGCCCGATTATCCGAGAACCCAAGCCCTCGGAAGAGCGTATTCAGGTTAAGAAGGCCTTTATGACTATTTGGAATGACCTGCGCTTTGCGGTACGGATTCTCTGCAAGGAACCAGGCTTTGCCGCAGTGGCAACCCTGACGGTAGCGCTCGGAGTGGGTGCCAACACCGCGATTTTTTCGATCGTCAACGGCGTACTGCTGCGGCCACTGCCGTACCCCGAACCCGAGCGGCTGGTGGCGCTGCACGAGATTATCCCGGCGCTGGAGGCAACATACCCTTTGCTGCCGGTGAGCGCGCGTCACTTCATCGAATGGCGAGAGAGGACAACGTCGTTCGAAGCCCTTTCGGTGATTATTCCCAGTAGCGCGAACCTCGTCGGGGCTGGGGAACCCGAGCGGTTGGATGCGGCGTGCGTGTCGCCGAACCTGTTCGACACACTGGGAGTGAAACCGGTGCTCGGGCGCGGTTTTGTGGCGGGCGAAGACCAAGCCGGGCACGACCGCGTCGCCATCCTCAGCGACTCGCTGTGGAGGCGGAGGTTTCATTCCGGCGCGGCCATCATCGGCAAGACGATCACGCTCGACGCGCAGGCGCATACCGTGGTGGGAATCTTACCGCCGTCTTTCCGTGCGCCGGCCGCCTTCCCGCTTGGACCGTCTTCCTCGCTACCGCGGTCTGAGGTCTTCCGGCCGGTCGTGTTTCCGCAGGATGAGACAAAGCAATTGATGGGAGCGTTCAACTACGGGGTGGTCGGGCGGTTGAAGAAGGGAACCAGAAAAGAGCGTGGGCTGGCCGAGTTGAACGTGATCGCTGCGCAACTGGAGAAGGTATCCGGAGAGAAGGTGAACCTACATGCCTCGGTGACACCGTTGCAGGACTTGATCGTTGGGGAGTCCCGGCGCGGCCTGCTGGTGTTGCTCGGAGCGGTCGGGGCAGTGCTGCTGGTCGGCTGTGTGAACCTGGCGAACCTTACGCTGGCGCGAGGCGAGCGCCGGACACACGAATTGGCGATCCGGACGGCGCTGGGCGCCAGTCGTGGCCAGGTGCTGCGGCACGCGCTCAGCGAGGCGCTGCTGATCGCATTCTCAGGCGGTACGCTTGGCGTGGCGGTAGCGGCTGCGGGGTTGGGGGCTCTGGTCCGCAGCGCGCCGGCGGATATTCCGCGGCTAGCCGAAGTGAGTCTTGACGGGCGTGTGCTTCTGTTCGCGCTCGCGATCACTATGGCCACCGGTCTGCTGTTCGGGCTGGCGCCGGCGTGGCGTGCGGCGCGCACCGATCCGCAGAGCGCCCTTAAAGCCGGTGGGCGGAGTGCCATCACTACCACCGGTGGTGTTCCGTTCCGCAGCGCGCTCGTGACGGCGGAGGTGGGCTTGAGCGCCATACTGCTCGTGACGGCCGCGCTCTTGATGACCAGCCTCGCACGGCTGATGCGCTCGGACAAGGGCTTCCAGGCGCCGACGGTGCTCACCACCGATCTTGTACTTCCGGAGGGGAAATACGGCGAGCAGGAACAGCGGACCCGATTCCACGAGCGGCTGGTAGCCGGGCTTGAAGCCACGCCGGGTGTGCATTCGGCTGCGATCTCGACCGCCTTACCACTGCAGGGTGAGACATGGATCGACAGTGTGTTTGTGCAGGGTGACACGCGGTCGCCCTGGGAGCGCCCGATGGTCAACATGCGCTTTGTCAGCGCGGACTACCTGCGTACGATGGGCATTCGACTTGTTGCCGGGCGGACGTTCAGCGAGAACGACCGCCAGCGCCAGGTCGCCATCATCTCGGAGCGACTGGCGCACACGTTGTGGCCCGGCCAGGACGCGGTAGGGCGTCAGTTCCAGCGCAACGGCGGGCAGAGCTTCGAAGTAATCGGGATTGCGGGGGACGTCCGGGCTGACGTAGCTAAACGGCCGGTGGCAATGGTTTATCGCCCTTATTGGGACTGGCCGTTCCGCCGGATCATGGTGGTGGCGCGAGCCGCGCGCGATCCGCGCTCGATTGCAGGCGGGGTGCGGGCGGCGATCCGCCGCTTGGATCCGGACCTCCCAGTTGCGGCGTTTCGCACGATGCAGGAAATGCTGGAAGAATCGGTAGCGCAACGCCGGTTCCAGATGCTGCTCGCCGCCGTGTTCGCCGCGACGGCACTGTTGCTGGCGAGTGTGGGTATCTATGGCGTGGTCTCGTACTCGGTGACACGACGAACCAATGAGATTGGTCTGCGCCTGGCGCTTGGGGCGGAGTCGCGTAATCTCTGCGCAATGGTCCTCCGGCAAGCGATGACGCCAGTAACGCTGGGCTTGGCGGCGGGCGTGGTGGGAGCGCTGGCGGTAGGGCGCCTATTGAGCAGTCTGCTGTACGAGGTCAGCCCGAGCGATCCGGTCGTAATCGGCACGGTGGTACTGCTTCTGGCCTCGGTGGCGCTGGCAGCCTGTTACCTGCCCGCACGGCGAGCCACACGGGTGGACCCGTTAGCTGCGCTGCGGTACGAGTAAATGTCCGGTTGCGCCGGCATCGTCGCGGTCCGAAACCCTTGACCGAAGCCCGGAAATCGTCGTTCGAGACAACTAGCCTACATCCAACTTCGCTCGCGAGAACGTAGTTCTCATGAGGTTCGGCACGACCAGGATGAGTATTACGTATTGTATAATCGTGCTACACAGAGCGATGCAATTTCAGTCTTCAATTCACCCCGGAAGAATATCGACACTAGTGTGCCAAATCGTGGTGCTGTTGTTCGCGGCGCCGTCCGCTAGTAGCGCCTCTCAGGTCGTTGGCCGGGTACTCGACCCACAAGGGCGCATCGTGGTGGGAGCGACTGTCCGGCTGCAAACTGGGACGTCCAATGCCGCCGTTGCAACCACCGATGGACAGGGCGAATTCCGTCTCGACCCCATCAGTCCCGGCTCCTATCGGCTCACAGCGGAGGCCCCGGGATTTCAGAGCAGTGCTCAAGACGTCAGTGTCATTGGCGATATCGAGAGGCTGGACCTTACGCTGCCCCGCCTTGTGGGGCAGCATCAGAGCGTTGTGATAGCGGCGAAGACAGTCGAGCCAACTTTGGATCTTCGCAACGCGGAGGTCTTCAATCGAACGCTCTTCACTCGCGACGATCAGATCATGCACCAACTGAACGCAGGAATCGACGCAGGTCAGCATGAAGGCGGCGGGAAGTCCGTCGAGGTCCGGCGATTTGGGTTCAATCTCGACCACGGTGGCACGAACGGCGGTCTCAAGGTGCTCGTGGATGATATGCAGCAGAACCAGGGAACGCAAGGGCACGGGCAGGGCTACCTTGGGGCGCTCAAAGCTTTGAGCCCGGAACTGATTCACGACGTCACGGTGATAAACGGCCCGTTCAGCGCGGAATACGGAGACTTCAGCGGGCTTGGTGTAGTCCACATCCGCCAGCGGGAATCGCTGCCGGATCAGTTCACGGTGCGGCTTCAAGGTGGGAACTTTGACACGGGCCGGGCCTTTGTGGCCTATAGTCCCGATGTCGAACACGTTGACGCTTACGTGGCCTACGAAGGTTCATACACGGACGGGCCGTTTCAGAATCCAGGCCGTTATCGCCGGAACAATTTCAACGCCAACTACACCAGATCGCTCAGCACAAGTGAGAAGATCGGCGTCCGCGTTCTCGCCGGCTCAAACAACTTCTATTCCAGCGGGCAGATCCCTCTCGATCTCGTAAACCAAGGCTTGCTCGATCGATTCGGATTCATCGACCCAACCCACGGGGGCCGGGTGCAACTTGGTACCATATCGATGTACTACAGCAAGCTGAGGACCAATGGCGATACGTTCAAGGCCGACGGGTTTCTGGCACGGTCGCTTCTCGACCTGTACTCGAACTTCACGATGTACTTGAACGATCCTCTACACGGCGATGCTTTCCAGCAGCACGATTCGCGCCTGCAGCAGGGTGTGAACGCTCAGTACACGCACCCGCACCATGTCGGTGCGGCAGCGGCCGTCTTCGTAGCGGGAACCAACTTCCACGGGAATCAAATCAACGTCGGGCTTTATCCTCGTCAGGGGCGGGTCCCTACGCGTGTGACGACCAGGGCCAATGCCCACGTGACGAACGGTGCGGGATATGGACAGGAGAACTTGAGCCTTTTCCGTGGACGGCTCCTGCTGGGCGGCGGCGTTCGCTTTGATGGGTTCCGGTTCGCGGTTGCCGACAGGGTCGACCCGCATCACGGCGGCACGCAGTCGGCGGGACGCTGGCAAGGAAAAGGCAGCGCAGCGTTCACTCCATCACGCCGCCTGCCGCTCACGATGACGGCCAACTACGGGCGCGGCATTAACAGCATTGACGCCCGCGGCGTCGTCCAGCGGCCCGACCAACCGCGAATCGCGACCACGGATTTCTATCAGCTTGGAACCTCATCGAACTTTGGACGATTCGGAATCAGCACGGACGTGTTTCTCATCGACCACTCCAACGAACAGGTCTACGTGCCGGACGACGGCAGCTTCGAGTTTAAGGGACCCAGCCGGGCCTACGGCTACGAAGCCAAGGCATCGGTGTCCATCACGCGACGGCTCTCCTTGAACGGTGGTGTCACCAAGATTGGAAATGCGTACTTCCGAGGCGGTGATCACCGGACTTACATAGACAGCGCCCCTCATTTCGTGGCAAATGCCGCCCTCACACTCGCAGGATGGCGCGGTTGGAGCGGCTCATTTCGCATGAGGGCGATCAACCACTATCGGCTTGACGGCCAGAATCCTTCCATTCTTGCTTCGGGACACACCGTCTTTGATTTGGGCCTCTCCAAGCAGGTGTGCCGGGGAGTTGAGTTCAATCTGAGCTTAGATAATCTGACGAACCGTGACTACTACGAAACGCAAAACTACTTCGAGTCACGGGTTGCACCAATGGCCCCCGTCGTGGCAAGAATTCACGCAACGCCGGGATACCCGCTCACGGTGGTGGCCGGCCTGACCTTCAGGTTCCGGGGGAAATGACTCACGGGTCGCCCTCCGGCTAGGCAGAATCGGAGTTCCCTCTCCGTATCCCAAATTGACGGGATTCCCGGGACTCTATCTGGCGTTGCCCGCGAAGAGGTCCTGCCACGAGGAGTCGAATACGGTCCAGCGGCCCGGTCCAGTGACATCGGTTTCCGGGACCGAAAGCGAGCCGTGCCCGTTCTCGCACACCAGTTCCGTGGTAGCCGGGTCGAAGACACTGGCCCACGAACCAACCGAGACCGGGAGAGCGAGCCTTTCAAGACAAACGGGACACCGCTTGTGCTGGTCCGCAAAGCTCCACAGCAACGCGTTCCCGAAGACAAAGATGAGGATCACAATGGAAAACAACCCGGCATAAGCAGCCTGGTGGCTGTCACGTGGCATGAGGGCGCGAATCGCAGCGCCGGCCTCGATCCACACAAGTGGCACGACCACCATCACGCAAGCGGCCTTCACCGCCAGAAATGCCCAAATCCTCCAGCCTCGGTGCCGGAAAGGTCGGCTTCCCGTTGCTACGAGTGCGAGTCCGACGCCGAAAGCGAAGGCCAGCGGGAAGGCGTGCACAAACAACATATCCCGCCCCCAGGCCGCAGCCGGAATGCCTTCCGCAGGCGAGAACGTGGGCTCCACCGCCCGACGGGCCAGCGCCATGGTGAACGCCAGGCCGTGTGTGAGCGCCACCGTGATCAAGACGATTGCCGCTGCACCGGAGAGCACTGCAGCCGGGCTGCGCAGAAATCGCTGGAGCCCGGCCCTCCGGAAGCGCAGCCAGAACGCGTCCGCGAAGCTGCGCCAGCAATCCAGTGCCATCTCCTGATGGGCGCAGGTGGTTAACTCCCCGCGCTCCACCAAAAGCCACCAGTCGTTGAGGCGGGACTCGCGGCGAGCCCGCCACTCCGGCCGGGCGCGTCCGGGCACGATCCAACTCGCGACTCGCAGCAGGCAGCGCCAGACCGTTCGCGGACCCATCCTTCCGGGCAGCATAGCTACCTCCGTCGCCGTCAAACAGGTAGACGCCTTGCGTGCCGCGAATGTTCCCTTGACTGGAGATCGCGTCATCAGAGGAGCGAGCACCTGATGCGCAGGACAGTCAAGTCGCTCGGTGGTGGGCGCCGGGGAGCCTGACCCGCTTGACGGGTTAAAACGGAGGCAGTAGTCTGAAATCTGCCCCGTGACCAGCACCGGAACTATCTAACTTACAACACACGTTCACACGGGGCAGTTTATCTCCTACCCATGCTGCTGCACATCGACGGCAGCAAGCACCGCTGGTTTCAGGACGAGCGCTGGTACGACTTGATAGTGATCTTGGACGACGCCAGCAGTGAGATCTATTACGCCCAACGACCGGGGGAGTCATTTCTTCGTGACGCCGAAGGCCGGCGAGAAGGTGGACAAGCACCGCTTGACGCAGGTGGGACGGGCGATGAAGGAGTTGGGGGTGCAGATGACTCCGGCCTAATCGCCGCAGGCGCGGGGCCGCAGCGAGCGGAACTTTGGCACCTGGCAGGGGCGGCTGCCGCAAGAGCTGCGGCTGGCGGGGATCGGGACGCCGGAGCAAGCCAACCAGTTTCTGCGTGAGCGCTATATTGCCGGGTTGAACCGGAAGTTTGCGGTGCCGGCGGCCGCTAAGGGCACGGTGTTTCGCCGGTGTTCGCGCACCGACCTGGACTGGATCTTCACGGTGCAGGCCGAGCGTGTCGTGGCCCAGGACAACACCGTGGCCATCGGAGATCGTCGTTGGCAAACGGACAAGACGCGCTTCCCGCACACGCTGGCTGGTTGTACGGTGACGATCCACGAGCACCTGGACGGCACGGTGTCAATGCGCTACGGTCCGCACGTGGTGGACGACTACGATTCCTTCCCTCTCCAGAGGAAAAACTTCCACGAGGGCTGCGTAGTGAAACCGGACAGATCACGTGTGAATAGAACCGGACATCTTGACATGTTATCGACAGGGCATTCACCGCCGCTTGGCGGCGCTCCATTGAGGCTCTGGTGTACTCATTCTGATGCACATCGACTGAGTGACCCATCTGATCAGCCGGCAGAGCGGAGTGATCTCCAGAGCGATCATCCCGGATAACACGCGGGAAGGCGGCGCCCTGACGTCCTTCTTATCTGGCCTTCCAGATGAGGAGCTGCGTTCGCTGCGTGACTGGGGCACCGACGACCGAAGAAGCGCGGACGTTTAGAATTGACCTATGGGAGCGAACGAAGCGCGAGGGCGTATTGCGCCGCCTGCAATGACCCCCGAGGAATTTCGCAGCCTGGGCCACCGGCTTGCCGATCAGATCGCGCGGCTTCTCGGTGAATCGTGCGCGGGGATCGGCAAGATGCTGCCAGCCGTGGTGATGTGCCTCTTTCTCGGCCAGGCGGCCCACGCCGTCCAGATAACCAGCGACGCCACACCGTGGAAATTGGATATTGGCGACGATGGAAAGCAACTCAAGCTTCTTGTGCACCGTCGTGAAATAGGCCAAGTCTGCGAGTTGTGGTGCTACGAGGGTGGTCCGTTCCGTTACGGGAAAGCAACGAAACGCGATGACGGCAGCGTCGTCTTTGTTCACAACTCTGGGCGGATGAGGGCTACGACTACCTTCACGCCGGCGGGACAAGACCGCGTCCTGATGGACATCGTGGTTGAAGGCCCGATCGAGGAACTGCACAGAGTCAGTCTGATGGGACCCTGCATGCAGTTCTGGCACTCGGAGGCGTTCAGGCGCCAGGAGACACTTGTCGAGTTCGCCTCACGCTGTTTCCTTTACACGATGCGCGGACCGGTGGGGATGATGGATACGGCTCGCGGTCAGATGAAAGGCTACAAGCCCGACGCGCCTGAGAACAATCCACCCTGGACGCAGTGGTATGTGCCATTTGGCCGCGCTCACCCAGGCGACATCTGGGCATTTGGCGCCTCTGGGGACCGGCCCATCCATGACCTTGTCGGCGTCTCCTCCCAGGACCGCAAATGGCTGGCCGCTATTGGCTGTCGCCATACCACGACTCTGGGCCAAGGCTGGCACGATTGTATCCATCATGTGCCGGATATGCAGAAGTACTTGGATGCCGGCGCAAGTCGGATTGTCCATCGAAGCGTGCTGTATGTCATGCCGAATGACACAGGCAAATTGCTCGAAAGCTTCCGGCAAGATTTCGAGGCGAAGCCGGCTGCCGAAGGGATTTCTGTCTCGGTCGCGAATCATGGCAGGTTGGCGGTCTCCACTCGATCACCTACCGCTACTCTGTTGGACCTGTCCCTCGTGGTGGACAACGCGGGAAGGCGGCATCGCGCGGTTTGGAAGGCATCATCATGGGGCGGTCATGTGAGCGACTGTGGCACCGCACGCCTGTGGGCTTACGCTCACGATGGGGCGGTTGAACTTTGGGCCAGCGCGCCTTCTTCGATGCCTCCGGCCCGCGTCGATGCGGCGCTCGGAGGTAAGGGTTGGAGTCTGATTCATGCGCCCAAGGACGTTCCCGCCATCGTGCAACAGTCTCCAGACGGTGCCTGGACCGCGGCGATGGTGTGGGAGCAGAGGGAGGCGGGTAACCCGGGCACGGGCGTCGCTGCTCCGGGCACACTCAGCTCGGCCGCTGCTTCGGTTCGCGGGCGGCTCCTCATCTTCAAGGGGAGTGTGGCAGCGCTCCAAGAACGCTGGGTCGAGACGCAACAGGAATGGCGGCACTCCATGCCTTACCGCATGCCTCCGCGGGAGCAGAAGGAAAAGGTGCAGGCTGGCGGGGTACGCTTTGCGCCCAATGCCGAACCGGACATGACGTACGGTCTGACAATTGTACCGCCTTGGAAAGACGGGGGCACGTTACACTCCAATTTCCCCGAGCACCTTGAACACGGCGACGTCGGATACGGCATTCTTCGGCACCACAACAAGCGACCCTACCCGTGGAGAATTGCAGCGGATGGCCGCTCGGCAGACTACGAAGTAGAGAGTCCGGAGTTGCCAGGCGTGATCGTTCGGGCGTCGGCGGTAGCCAAGGGCGACGGTGCGCATCTGACTCTGAGAATTACGAACGGGGGCAACAGGAGGCTGGAGCGCGTCAAACCGCTCCTGTGCTTCTGGTATGCGAAATTGACGGGTTTTCCCACCAGGAACTCGGATAACTTCGAACATACATATGTCGTCGTGGACAACAAGCCAATCCCGCTGGCCGGCATCGCGACAGCCAATCCGGCGGCGACCGCCAAGGTGGCCTACGTCCACGGTTGCAGCCAGCACGACTGCGACAAGTTCGCACAAAGCCGCGGCGGGTTGATCGATCGTGATATCGACCACGCCTTGATTGTGGTGACGGCGAGGGATGGGAAGAGAAAAGTCGTCATCACCTTTGCGCCGGGCAAGAGCATCCTGTCAAACAAGTTCATCCCCTGCGCTCACGCCGACCCGTACTATGGAACCATAGAGCCAGGCGCCTCGGCGGAAGCAACTGGCGAGGTCTACTTCACCGACAAACCGATCGCGGAGATTGTGCGAGCCTTTCCACGCCGCTAACACTGGAAAGCGTGCAACGCTTGATCCAGAGCTGTGTAGACCACTACTATACGATGCGGCTGCCCAGCAGGATCGGGTACGTGACGCGCCAGAGGCCCTACCCAGTCCGGCAACTGCGGAGCCCGCTAGCTGCTGGCCGGGATATGCGGCGATTTGTGTGTCTGCCACCCCTTGGTCATGGGGCCACGGTGAACTGGAGCGCGTTCGATCGCCGGCCGGTCAGGGCGTCCTCCACATAGATGGGGTACTTGCCAGGCTTTGCGTAGAGCTCCCTCGGAACGGTGCATGATACCGCGGTGGCTCCCGCAACCATCGATGGGAGCCTGCGATCGCCGAGAATGACCACCGACGAGCGCGGTACGTTCTCCGTCTGGAGCCAGATGGCCGACGTGCCGTCGGGTTGGACATTAAACCGTTGCCCAGCCCTCGTCTGTAGTGGCCCTCCCGCTTTGATCACCAAGTCAGCGAACTTCGCGAATGTCCCGTCGCGCAAAAAGTAGACGGGCGAAACTTCCCCGACGAGGAGCCTCGCCTTGGTCAGATCGAACTCCTGGACACGGAACTCGAGGTGGGGTTTGTTTGCGAGCGCCTGCACCAGCCCGGGGGTGCTGAACGGATCGAGCACCCACTTCCAGTACCACACTATGCTCGGGTCCGCGACCATCAGGGTCAGGGACCGGATCGGCCGGTCCTTCTCTGGCTCGATCATCGACTGGTAGGCCTGCCGGGCGGCGTTACCGGCGCTGTACCAAAACAGCCCCTCCACGTTGCGCCGCATCACCCAACAGTTCACCACGCACACCAGCACGACTGCGGTCCATAGAACAGTCAGGACGCGCCTGGGGCCTTGGCTCCATGCGCTCAGCGAGACAGCCAGGGCCATCGCCACCCCGGCCAGTGGCACCAGCAAGTAGTACGTCTGTGCCAGGCCCACCAGTAGAGTCGGTGCGATGAAGGCGCCCGTCAGGCACAGCCCGCTCCACACTCGGGCATCCCGAACGAGCGCAGGCACCACGGTCACCAGGAACAGCAGCGCTCCGCCGGCCAGGAAGGTACGCTCCCAGGTGTGAGGCGACGGAAGCCCAAACAGCGTCGCGAAACTGCCGGTACCGTGGATCCACGGGTTTGCCAGTGAGATGTTGAGGAAGTCCCCCGCATACAAGACAAGGTGAGACAGCGCCCGGTTGAGGTCCAGCGTCGGCGCATAGTTCCCGGCTTGCGCAAAAGGCGTTGTGCCTCGCATGGCGATCCAGCGCGTAATAAAATACACCACCGTAAGGCCACCATACGGGCTCAACACGCGGAGGAGACGCCTCCAGGAGAACGCC
>DATIFQ010000509.1:0-3767 GCA_035455185.1 Bryobacteraceae bacterium
GAGAACCGGGATCAGCTCTGGATCTTCAATTTGAAAACCCGGCGCTGGGAGAACATGGAGCCGAAGGTGCTCGCGCCCGCGGGAGCGCAGCCGCCGGTGTGCACGCGTGAGTCGGTCTACCTTCCCGGCGACGATGTCGTGCTGATCTACGGCCCGTCGCGAACGGAGCGGACGAAACCGGCGCTGTGGGAATACAACGTCGCTGAAAACTCTTGGCGTCTGGTCGAGATTCCACCGATGACCGAGGTGGAGCCCCGCCAGCGGGCCAGCCAAAACCGCGCCATGGTATATGACCCGAAACGCGATCTGGTTCTGCTTGTGTTAGGCAGCAGAGGGGATGCCGGACCGGCCGAAGTGTTTGCCATGCGGTACCGGCGCTCCCAGGCGGCTTCCGCGAGCCAGGAATAAGTTGCTGCTGGTCGCACTATCCAAAGGAGAATCAAGTTTCTGTGGTACATAGGGCGAAAGGAGAGAACGAGTGTTCTATCGTGGATTTCTGTTGTTCTGTTGTGTCTCGACCATGCTGGCCCAGCCAGCAGCCCGTAAGCTTCGGGTCATCTCATTCGGCGCGCACCCGGACGACTGCGATTATCGGGTGGGCGGGACGGCGGCCAAGTTCGCCCGGCTGGGGCATCAGGTGAAATTTGTTGCACTGACGAACGGCGACGCCGGGCATCAGTCCGAAGGCGGTGGCGCCCTAGCAAGGAGGCGGCGGGCGGAGGCCCAAGAGGCTGGGAGGCGGCTCGGCATCGCCAGCTACGAAGTGCTCGACAATCACGATGGTGAACTGCTGCCCACCCTCCCGGTCCGGCACCAGGTCATCCGGAAAATACGTGAGTGGAATGCGGATATTGTGCTAGCGCCGCGCCCGTGGGACTACCACCCCGACCATCGCTATACCGGTGCGGTGGTGCAGGACGCCGCCTATATGGTGGTGGTGCCGAACGTCTGCCCGGATACCCCGGCACTGCGCAAGAACCCCGTGTTTCTGTATCACGAAGACGAATTCCAGCGCCCGAATCCGTTCCGTCCGGACGTGGCGGTCGACATCGGCGACACAGTAGAGGCGAAAGTCTCGGCGTTCGACGCGCATGTCTCGCAGATGTACGAGTGGGGTCCGTTTCTCGACGGCGCACTGGCATCGGTACCTAAGGACCCCGTGGCGCGACGCGAATGGCTGCGCAAGGGTTGGTTCTCTGGCACGCCCGCGCCGGCGGTCCTGAAAGCACTCGAAAAATGGTACGGCCCCAGTGCGCAGACGATTCGCTACGCCGAAGCTTTCGAAGTTTGCGAGTACGGACACCGGCCCACGGAGCAGGAGTTGCGCGAACTCTTTCCGTTCCTTCCGCAGACCAAGTAAACCTGGCGAGAGAGACTGGTTGCCGGCACCGGTGGCGGCCCTCGGGCCGTCGCGGTCATGCGTAGTCTCCACCCGACCGTCCGGAAACGCCGGCCGTCATTATGGCGCCGGCTTCTCCGCCGGCATATGGACCCGGTTGCGCACTCATTGCTATCCAGGCAGTTTTGCGTTATCTCTGATAGCCGGGAGGGCTACCCCATGAACAGGTTCACCGTCGTTGGGCTCTGTCTTCTGATGACATTGCCTTTTGCCGCCGTAGGGGCAACATTGCAGGATGAAGCGCTCAAGCACTGGAAGGCGTCCAAGGAGTTCACCATTGCGGTGGCTGAGATGATGCCGGCTGACGGCTACGACTTCAAACCGAACCCCGAGGAGATGAGCTTCGGTGAGTTGATGATTCACATGGCCGTTTCGCAAGGCAATTCGTTCGCTCGCGCGAGTGAGACGAAGTCGCCGCTGAGCAAGCCGGACCCGAAGGATAAGGCGGCCGTAATCAAGCTGCTGAACGACTCGTTTGACTTCGCCATCCAGACGCTTGAGAACCTCAAGCCAGAGCAGATGGAACGGATGTCTGGCAAGCCGGGCGGTCCGCAGTCGAGCGGGCGTGAGATCCTCTGGAGTACCTTCACGCACATCGCTCACCATCGCGGTCAGGCCGAGGTTTACCTGCGCGTGAAGAACATCAAGCCGCCGCAGTACCGGTTCTGATTCTACATAGGTCCCGTCCACCGGTACGAGCGGGAGTGGTTCTTAGAAAAGCTTTGCCTCTGAAAGGGGAGCGCTATGCATACAACGGACCGGCGCCACTTGTTGAGGTACCTGGCAAGCCTGGCGGCTGCATCGGCGGCAGGCAGCCGCTTGTATGAAACCGCGGCTGCCGCGCCCGCAAACGTAACTGGGATGCGGATCAGCCGGTACGAAATCTACCGGACCCAAGTGCCGTGGGCGGAGCGGGTTCGCGAGATGGCGATCCTCAATTGGCGTCGGGAGAACATGGACGTTCCACACTCTCCGCATACTGTGGTCAAGCTTCACACGGATGAAGGACTGGTGGGGTTTGGCGAAGGTGGCAACGAGGCGACGCTGAAATCGATGGTCGGGCATTCGCCCTGGGAGTATGTCTTCGACGACAGCATCGGCGGCGCGCAGACCGCCATTTACGATTTGCTCGGCAAAGCAACCGGTCTGCCCGCTTGCCATGTGCTGTCCGCCACTCCCAAGAAGCGGATCATCCAGGCTTACTGGAGTCTCAGCTACCCCCCGGACATGCTGGCGAAAGAGGCGCAACTGGCCGCGAGTCTCGGATACCGGGTCCACAAGGTGAAGATCCGCCCGTGGGAGGACCCGGTGGCGCAAGCGCAAGCTCTCTTCTCGGTCGTTCCGCGCGATTACCGCGTGTGGGGCGACGCGAACCACTTCTGGGGCTCAGTCGGTCGGACGTTGTATTACGCAAAGAAGCTGGCTGAATTCCCCGGCTATTTCGGGCTTGAATCGCCACTGCGAAGCACGGAAGGGTACCGGCAGCTCAAGGGACAGGTACCTCTCAGGCTTGCTGAGCATTGGGGGCTGGTGGACCCGATGCTGGCGGCTCGTGAGGGGGTGCTTGACGCCTGGATCAGCGCCTGCCCCACGTTCGGGCCCACTATGTTCCGGCAGAGCGCCTTCGCCCAGTTCTATAACATCCCGCTTTGGGACGAAAGCAGCTGCTGGTCCGGCATCGGCCTCGCCATCCAGGCTCAGCAGGCGGCGGCGTATCCCGGCATCGAGTACACAATAAACGCCGCGGTTACGGCGGAGGACGACCTCGTCAAGGAGCCTTTTGTGATGAAGGACGGCTTCTACGACATTCCGCAGCAGCCGGGACTGGGTGTGACCTTGGACGAAGACGCCGTCGACAAGTACCAGGTCCGCTAAGGGAGAGGAGCCCATGAACACGACAAGTCGCCGCAACTGGATGGCACAATCGGCAGCCGGTGGATTAGGGCTCGGACTGGCCGGCGCCGGCGCCGCGCGAGGGGCACCCCTCCGCAATGAAGTGAAGATCACTCGTACCGAGGCCTACAACGTTCGCATCCCGTATGCCACCCACCTGCGGGAGAACATGCTCCAAAACTACCGGCGCGAGAACAGCAACCGTCCCGACTACCCAACCTGGATCGTCAAAATTCACACCAATGCCGGTTTGGTGGGCGTCGGGGAAGGGGGGCAGGATCCCAGACCGAGACTTGCGGGAATTGAGGGCCGCTCCGTGTGGGAGTTGGTGCACAACGTTGCTCTCGGCCCAGCCGTGATGATCGCAATCTATGATCTGGCCGCCCAAGCGACGGCCGTGCCGGTCTCCCGCTTGTTCTCCCCCAATCCACGCCCAGTGATCCGCCAGAGCTGGTGGAGCCACAGCTTCCGGCCG
>DATIFQ010000510.1:0-10908 GCA_035455185.1 Bryobacteraceae bacterium
ATACGTGTGCGGGATGACGGACACCGAGACGACGCCGGTCTCTACCGAGGCGATGGTCAGACTGATGCCGTCGATAGCCACGGAACCCTTTTCGACAAGATACCGTTCCAGTTCGCGAGGTGCGCGGACCTTGAGCCACCAGTTCCCGTCTCCGAGCGCCTCCAGCAACAGCAGCTCGCCCGTGCCGTCCACGTGGCCCTGTACAATGTGCCCGCCGAGCCTCCCGCCCGGTGACAGCGGACGCTCCAGGTTGACCGGCGATCCGCGCCGCAGGTCGCCGAGATTGCTGCGGCGCATCGTTTCGGGAGTTGCGTCCGCCGCGAACGAGTTCCCCTTCAGGTCCACCGCCGTCAGGCAGACGCCATTGACGGAGATGCTCGCACCCTCAGCCGTGCCGTCGAGCGCCGCCTGACATTGCAGGCGAAGCCGCGCGCCCGCCGCGCGTGTTTCAATCACCTCGACAATTCCGACCTCTTCGATGATCCCGGTGAACATGACTCAGTCCTTCACCAGCCAGGCCTCGACGGCGAACTCGTCAGGGGGAATCCGGTGGAGCGTCACGTCCCGGAAAACGATGGCGTCGGCGCGCCGACGGCGCCCCGTTCCTCCCGCCACCGGAAGCGAGTGCAGGCCACCGAGGATCTTGGGAGCGTAGTAGAAGAAAACCTTGTCCACGATCCCGGCTTCAAGCGCCGCCCAGTTCACCTTGCTCCCCGCTTCGATCATCAGCGACAGGTACTTCTCCCGTGCCAGATGCTCGATCAGCCGCCGCATGTCGGCCCGGCCTCCGGGTCCGTCGAGCGTGAGGATGCGCACGCCCCGGCTCTCGAGCGCCCGGTATCGCTCCGGCGAGGCCGCCGACGTGGTCACCACAAGCAGGTCTTCGTTGCACGTCGTCACCATGCGCGCCACGGGCGGAATGCGAAGCAGCGAATCGAGCACGATCCGCAGCAACGGCCGGCTTCGCTCGTGTCCGGAGCGGTCCGTCAGCAGGCAGTCGTCGGCGAGCACAGTCCCGATACCCGTCAGAATGGCGTCGGAGCGGTGCCGCAGCTCCTGCACATGAGCGCGCGCCCGCTCGCTCGTGATCCAGCCCTGGTTGTCCTCCGGCGCGGAGATCTTGCCGTCCAGCGTAAGCGCCGCCTTCAGCGTCACCAGCGGCTGTCCCTTCCGCATGTAGTGGACGAACGGCTCGTTGATCTGCTCCGCATCCGCGGAGTGCTGAGCCGCCATCTCCACTTCGATGCCCGCCGAACGCAGCCGCCGCAAGCCGACGCCCGAAACCAGCGGATTCGGATCCGGCATCGCCGCCACCACTTTGCTCACGCCCGCCTTGATCAGCGCCTCGGTGCAGGGCCCGGTCCGGCCGTGGTGCGAACACGGCTCGAGCGTTACGTAGAGCGTCGCCCCGCGGGCGCTCTCGCGCGCCTCCTCCAGTGCGACGATTTCCGCGTGCCTGACGCCCTTCCATGTGTGAAAACCCCGGCCCACCACGCGGTCGTCACGCACAAGGACGGCGCCGACCGTCGGATTCGGGCTGGTCTGGCCGGCGCCACACCTGGCCAATTCCAGCGCCTCGCTCATGTAGTCCACGGCTATGCCTCGAAGATGGAAGAGATGAAGTCGTCAGGCTCGAACGGCAGAAGGTCTTGAGGCTTCTCACCGACGCCCACGTACCGGATCGGCAGGCTCAGCTCCCGCGCGATCGCCACCACGATGCCTCCCTTGGCCGTACCGTCGAGCTTCGTGAGCACGATTCCTGTCACTCCGGAGGTTTCTGTGAACCGCCGCGCCTGTTCCAGGCCGTTTTGGCCTGTCGTGGCGTCCAGAACCAGCAGCACCTCGTGCGGTGCGTCCGACACCACCCTGGAGGCGGTCCTCCGCATCTTTTCCAGTTCTGCCATCAGGTTGGATTTCGTGTGCAGGCGGCCGGCCGTGTCAATGATCACGTAGTCCGTCTTGCGCGCCTTCGCCGCCTGAAGTGCATCGAACATCACCGCGCTCGGATCTGCTCCCGGCTTCTGGCGGATCACCTCGGTGGCGGTTCGCTGTCCCCAGATTTCGAGCTGATCGATCGCCGCCGCTCGGAACGTGTCGGCCGCGCACAGCAGCACAGTGCTTCCGCCCGCCTTATACCGCTGGGCGAGTTTGCCGATGGTGGTCGTCTTCCCCGAGCCGTTCACCCCGACTACCATTACCACGAACGGAGGCTCGGAGACCCGCGGCGGCGGCGTTTCGCTGCCCTGAAGGACTTCGAGAAGATGCTCGCGGATCAGGCTCCGGAGTTCCCCGGCGTCGCCGACCAGATGCCGATCCACACGCTGGCGGATGCGTTCCAGGATCTCCGACGTCGTCTTCACCCCGATATCGGCGGAGATCAGCGTGTACTCGAGTTCGTCGAGGAGGTCCGCGTCGATCTCCTTCTTGCCTTCGAGAACGTCCTCCAGGCGCGACACCAGGCCCGCGCGTGTCTTCTGGACACCCATCTTCAGGCGATCGAGCAGATTGGGTTCCTTCGGCGCGGAACCAAAAAGAGTCTGAATCATGATGGCCAGCTTTCCATTGTAGCCTTCGGCGATACCCTCCCCTGGTCTTCGGCCTTCGGCCGCGATAGCATACGTTTCCATGAGCAAGCCCACCCGCCGAAACTTTCTGCGGTCGGCCGGCACCGCCGCCGCGCTGCCCGTCTCCGCAACCGCCGTCCCGACGAGTCCGGCAAAGAAGGCGTACCGCCGGTCCGGATTCAGCCCGGCCGGCGCTCCCCGCAAGCTCACGGATAACCTGTACATCTTCGAGGATACCTGCAACGTCTATATCGTTCGGGATGGCTCGAGCTGCGTCCTGATCGATTTCGGCTCGGGTAAAGTCCTCGACCATCTCCGCGACCTCGGCATCTCCAAGGTGGACTGGATTCTCCACACGCACCACCACCGCGATCAGTGCCAGGGAGACTGGAAAGCCACCGAGCGCGGCATCCCCGTCGCCGTCCCTGCGCATGAAAGGCACCTCTTCGGCGACGCGCGCAACTTCTGGCGCAACCGCCGGGTTTTCCATCTTTACTACGTGCGCAACGATTTCAACACCATTACCGAGGACATTCCGGTCGCCCGCCCGCTCGCCGATTACTCTACCCTCCGCTGGAACAAGACTGATTTCTACATCCTGCCGACTCCCGGCCACACTCTCGGGGCGATCACCTTGCTGGCGAGCGTGGACGGGAAGAGGGTCGCATTCTCCGGCGACTTGATGCACTCTCCCGGCAAGATCCACACGCTCCACGACACACAGGTCAACTACGGCGGCACGGAGGGAATCGATCTCGGCATCTACTCGCTCGCCCGCCTTCGCGAGCAGAAGCCTGAGATGCTCTGCCCATCCCACGGGACGCCGCTGAACGACCCAGACTCCGGAATGGCCGAGACCATCAAGCGCCTGACCGAATACTGCCGCTTCTGGGGGAATGAGCCGGTCGAGGAGAACCGTCCGTATGCCGTAAGCAGGCATCTTGTCGCGCACCACCAGACGACGTCGTCGTTCTACGCCATCCTCAGCGGCAGCGGGAAGGCGATGTTCATCGACTACGGTTCCGCGTCGGGTCTCCATTTCGGCAACTTCATGAACGCCACCGCCACCACCGACCGGATTCGCTTCGTCGAGCACTCGATCGACCACCTGAAGAGCAACTTCGGCATGAAATCGATCGACGTCGCGATGCCCAGCCACATGCATGACGACCACATGAACGGCTTTCCTCACCTCATTCGGCATCACGGAACGAAGATCTGGTGCTACGAGAACATGGTTGACATCTTCGAGAACCCGAGGGGCCACAACCTCGGCTGCATTCTCGGCGAGCCCTTCAAGGTTTCGCGCTCGTTCAAGAACGGAGAGAAGTTCAAGTGGGAGGAGTTCGAATTAGAGGTCGCCCACTCGCCCGGTCACACCGAGTACCAGATGGCGCTGTTCGTCAACATCGACGGAAACCGCATCGCTTTCACCGGCGATGCCATCTTCGAGAATCCGCGCAAGGACGGGACCTTGCGGCATAACCTGATTTTCAGGAACCATGTCGAGAACGACAGCCACCTGAAGTCGATCCGGGCCATTATCGGGCGCGAACCGAACATGATCGCGCCAGGCCACGGTAAGCCCTACGCCGTCGATCAGCCGACCCTGCTGGCAACCGAACAGAAACTGAGGAAGGGACAGCAGCACTACTTCGACCTGCTGCCGGAAGGTGAGGTCGGCTACGGCCTCGATCCGAGCTGGGTGAAGATCTACCCGTATCAGATCCTCCTGACGCCCGGCCAGCCCCAGTCGCTGGAAATCCGCGTCCAGAACTACAATCCGTCGGCGATGAAACTGGAGGCGGCGATTGTGGCCCCCTCGGAATGGCGCATCGAGCCTGACGTAGTGAAACTGGACATTCCGGCGCAATCCCACGGCGTGGGCAAGGTGACTGTAACCGCTCCCCGGGATTGGGACGCTCCCAGCGCTCGCTTCGCCATTGCCGCCGACGTCGTTCGAGACCGCAAGTACCTCGGCCAGATCACCGAAGCCGTAGTGGAGATGGCGAGTAACACATAGGCTGCCGGCCCGATTCTCGGGACGGCGCCACGATGCGACGCAACCCACGGATTTAGAAGGATTTCAGTCACTTCTCTCCTTTTTCCGCTGTGCACTGGAGGTGCGGGGATTGCTGCGCTACAATAACAGCACCGCATGGAACGGATCGGCAGGTATCGAATTGACTCTGAACTGGGTAAGGGGGCAATGGGCATCGTTTTCCGGGCCCAGGATCCCGCCATCGGCCGCACAGTCGCCATTAAGACCATTCGCTTAACCGAGTTTGTCGACCCGGTCGAGCGTGGCCGCCTCCGGGAACGCCTCCTCAACGAAGCGCGCTCCGCTGGAATCCTCTCGCACCCCGGCATCGTTACGGTCTATGACGCAGGCGAAGAGAACGAGACGGCCTATATCGCCATGGAGTGTGTCAACGGCCCCTCGCTCGAACAGCTTCTCTCGGGCGACACGCCTGTCGATCCGGACACGCTGCTGCGGGTGATTCGTGAGACGGCCGCCGCTCTCGACTACGCCCACAAAAAAGGTATCGTCCACCGTGACATCAAACCGGGCAACATCATGCTTCAGGACGATGGCACGGTCAAGATCACGGATTTCGGCATTGCCAAGATCGCCTCGCAGCAGTTGACCCAGGCGGGAACCGTCCTCGGCACTCCCAACTACATGTCGCCGGAACAGGTGCGCGGCAAGAAAGTGGACGGGCGCTCTGACCAATTTTCGCTGGCGGTGATCGCCTATGAGATGCTGACGGGCGACCGGCCGTTCACAGCGGACCAGCTACCAACGCTGCTCTTCAAAATCGTTCACGATGAGCCGCCCCCGGTTCAGCGGTTCAATCCGACGCTTACATGGCAGATCGAAGTTGTTCTTCGCAAGGCACTTGAGAAGGAGCCTGACCAACGGTACCGCAACTGCGCGGAATTTGCAGCAGCGCTGGATGCCGCCTGTAGGTCCTCCAAGGATTGGAAGCCTCTGCCGAGGGGCGGCGACGACGATCTGCCCACCGTCACCACTAAGATCGTCGAGCAGCCGGAGGCCGAACCGGAACCCGCAGCCGCTCCCGAAGCTCTTGCGCCGCCTCCAGCGGCAGCCGCGCCACAGGTACCCGCCATCGCCCAGCCGGATGTCGTACCAGAGGTGCAGGCCGAGCCGCAGCCGGTTACCGAGCCGACGCCCGGTCCGCAACCGGTTCAGCCTGCGCCGCCACGCGCAGAGCCTCCACCGGCGGCCGGGGCTCCACCGCCACGGGTCGAGCCGGAGCGCAAAGCGCCACCTCCTCGGAAGCGTGAGCCTGAGCCGGCCGGGGTGATCGTGGCGGAGGAGGTTGTTCCAGAGAAGTCTCGGACCATGCTGTTCGTGGCCGGTGGGATCGCCGCTGTTCTCGTCATCGCCGGGATTGCCGGCTGGAGCATGGGTTGGTTCGGCGGACAGCAAACCGTACAGACCGCCCAGACTTCCGCGCCCCCCCCGCAACCGCCGCCTTCCTCGCCTGTCGAGACCTCGTCTCGTCCGAGTCCGGCAGCCTCCCGGGCAAAGCAGAACCCCCCGGACGTTCCGCCTGCGCCGGCGGCGACACCCGCGACACAAGAGATGGAGCAGGCTCCGGGCAGGATTCGACAACCGGCGGAGCCGCCAGTGACGCCGGGCGCCGGGAGCGAAACCGCGGTTAACGTCCAGACAGTCCCGCCCGGCGCGACCGTCACCTTTGACAACAACCCGGCATTCACCTGCCAAAGCCCTTGCTCTTTACCTCTCACCAATGGCCGGCATACGCTCTCCGCCACGACGGGCGGTTACCGGACTGCGCTCCGGATTTTTGAGTTGCCACGAGATGCGGAACTCTCCGTCAATCTCATCCGAATGGCCGGACAGATTCTCATCGTGACCGAACCGCCCGGCGCTGCAATCCTGGTCAACGGAAAGCAGCGTAGTGAGAAAACCCCAGCAACCATCGAGCTTCCAGTCGGCAAGCAAACCGTGGTCGTCAGTATGCCGGGATACAAGAATGATGACCAGGAGATCGACGTGAAAGACGGCGCCTACATGCGCCTGAGCTTCACTCTCTCCAAGTAGCGGATCAAGGCGCTCCAGGCAGGGTGCTGAACAAGGTTCTGTGGGGCGCCGCTCCGCCACTACCAGGCTTAGTAAGCGAGAAGCCGCTCCATCTCTTGCGCAAGGTCCTCCACTTGTGGCAGGATCGCGTTCTCCAGCTCCGGATTGTAGCCGACCCACGTGTCGAGAGCGGCCACCCTTCCCACCGGGGCATCCAGCCTGTCGAATAGCTCGCCTGCGATACGGGCAGCGATCTCCGCGCCGTATCCGAACGACAGGCAATCCTCATGCGCGATTATCACCCGGCTCGTTTTCTCGACGGACTCGCGGATCGCCCCCCAGTCGTATGGAGCGAGACTCCGAAGGTCGATGACTTCGATGCTCACCTGCGAGCTCTTCTTCTCGATTTGGAGCGCCGCCTGGAGCGACTTCTGCACCACCGCCCCATACGTAACCACCGTAAGGTCGCGGCCGGCCTTCACCACCCTGGCCTTCCCGAACGGGATCAGAAAGTCCGGCCCCGGGTGAGGAGCCCGGTTGTAAGGTTCCCGGTACAGGCGCTTGTGTTCCAGGAAAAGGACCGGATCGTCACACCGGATCGCCGTTCGCAGCAGCCCGCATGCGTCCAGGGAGTTCGAAGGCATCAGCACCCTCAGCCCGGGGATGTGGGTGAACAGCACTTCGCCGCACTGGCTGTGGTACATGGCTCCGCCCGTCAGGTAGCCACCGATTGCCACACGGATCACCGCCGGACACGAAAACGCATTACTGGATCGCCAGCGCATCGTGGCCAGTTCGTCACGAATCTGCATCATCGCCGGCCAGATGTAGTCGAAGAACTGGATTTCAGCGACGGGCTTCACGCCCCGCGTCGCCAGCCCAACAGCTCTGCCCACAATGGCCGCTTCGGCCAGCGGCGTGTCGAAGCACCGCTGATTTCCGAACTCCGTTTGCAGACCGAGCGTCGCTTTGAAAACCCCACCCTTACCTTTGACCTCGCGAAGGTGCCGCTCGCGCCCGCAGTCGGCGACGTCCTCCCCGAATACAACCACCCGAGGATCGCGGCGCATCTCTTCGGCTAGAGTGAGATTGATCTCGTCGACCATGGTCCGCGGCGGCCCTGAAAACTGCGCCGGCGTTGAGAACTCGTCCGAGGTTGGATCCACCTTGTCGGAGTATAGGTAGAGCTGGGCTGTCGCCGGGGCTGGGGCCGACTCTTGGAGCGCCTTCTCCGTCGCTTCTTGAATCTCCTCCTCCACCTCGTGCGCGATCCGCTGGAGAGTACGGGGGTCCGCTACGCCTTCTGCCACCAGCCACTTGGGAAAAGCAGCGATCGGATCGCGCTCCGCATCCGCCTCCCTCTCCGATCGAGGCCGGTAGAGGCGCTCGTCATCCGACAATGAGTGCGAATACGGCCGGATCACGTGTGCATGAACCAGTGCGGGACCCTTGCGCAACCGGCACCATTCCGCCGCCTCGCGCAGCGTGTTGTGCGACGCGACGAAATCGCATCCGTCCACTTCCAGACACAGCAACCCCGGAAAGTCGCGCACCAACTTCGAAATGCTGCCTCCCGCGGTCTGTTTCTCGATCGGCACGGAGATGGCGTATTGGTTGTCCTCGATCAGGATCAGCACGGGAAGCTTTTCCAGGCACGCAATGTTCAGCGATTCCCAGAACTCGCCCTCACTGGTGGCGCCGTCACCGGCGGTGACCACCGTCACCTCGTCGCTCTCCGGATTCAGGAGTCGCGCCGCCTCCGCGCATCCCACCGCCTGGAGGAATTGTGTTCCCGTCGGCGACGACTGGCTCACGATGTTCAGCCGCTGTGAGCCCCAGTGCGAGGGCATCTGCCTACCGCCGGAGGCCGGGTCGCCGGCTGCGCCCACCGAAGCGAGCAGCATCTCGTACGCAGTCACGCCGAGCGCCAGGCACATCGCGCGGTCCCGGTAGTACGGATAGAACCAGTCGTGCCCGGGCCGAAGCGCCATTCCCGCCGCAGCGGAGACGGCCTCGTGCCCGCAGCCGTTAATCTGGAAGTACACACGGCTCTGCCGCTTGAGGAGGATCTCCCGGTCGTCGATCCGCCGGGACAGGAGCATAACCCGGAACGCGCGCAGCAACGTGTCCGGCTCAATGCCTCCCAAACGGCCTAGCAGTTCTACGTCCACCTGCGATCCAATGCGTGTGCTCGCCAAGGCACACCCCCCACACCAAGTGTAATCCGGGTCATCCGCCGCGGGAAGAGACGGTGAGGGCAAGGTAGCACGCCGGCTTTGCAGCCACTGCATAATGAAGAGACGAGCTGCATGCCGGCGGACGTCATCACCAAATCGGGATTCGAGTGGGCCACGGTCTTTCGGGCGTTGCGGCATCGAAACTACCGGCTTTTCATCGGTGGCCAGTTCATCTCCCTGATCGGGACCTGGATGCAGAACGTCGCCCAATCCTGGCTGGTCTACCGGCTCACCGGCTCTTCCCTGCTTCTCGGCCTGATCGGGTTCGTCAATCAGGTACCGATCTTTCTGCTCTCTCCCGCCGGCGGAGCCGCGGCCGATCGAGTTGATCGCCGCCGCCTGATCATCGCCGCCCAGTTCTCCATGATGGTGCTGGCCACGATACTCGCCGCGCTCACGCTTGGCGGATGGATTCGCATGTGGCACATCTTCGTGCTGGCGGCGCTCCTTGGAGTGGCCAACGCCTTCGACGTTCCGGCCCGGCAGTCGTTCTTTGTGCAGTTGGTCGGCAGAACCGATCTGATGAATGCCATCGCCCTGAACTCTTCCGTATTTAACGGCGCGCGAATTCTTGGCCCGGCGGTGGCCGGTTTCCTGGTCGCGTCGCTCGGCGAAGGTTGGTGCTTCCTGTTGAACGCCGTCAGCTACGTGGCCGTGATCGCCGGGCTCCTCCTGATACGCCTCGATACCCGCCCTGTCCGGGAACCCGGCAGTTCACCCCTTGCAGACATCATCGAAGGCTTTCGATTCGTCTGGCACACAGGCCCCATCCACGCCCTCCTCGCCCTGCTGGGCGTGGTCAGCCTAGTGGGGATGCCGTACACAGTACTCATGCCGGTGTTCGCCGATCGTGTCCTGGAAGGCGGCGCGAAAAGCCTGGGCCTCCTCCTCGGCGCGACCGGGATCGGAGCGCTTTCCGGCGCCCTCATGGTCGCCGCCCGCCGCGGTGTCAAGGGACTCGGCCGCTGGGTCGCGATCGCATGCGCCGCATTCGGAACCTTTCTGCTTCTTTTCTCCCTCAGCCGCCAATTGTGGCTCTCTATGATTCTCCTCGTACCGGCCGGCTTTGCCGTGATGGTGCAGATGGCCTGCTCCAATACACTCATCCAGTCGATGGTCCCGGATCACCTGCGCGGTCGAGTAATGGCTTTGTATTCAATGACTTTCCTGGGAATCGCGCCATTCGGAGCGCTTCTGGCCGGCGCCCTTGCGGACCGGCTCGGAGCCCCTGTGACCGTGGCTGTAGGCGGGCTGGTATGCCTCGCTGGAGCAGCGATTTTCTGGACCCGCTGGCCGGCCCTCCGCGTCGCTGCCCGTGAATTGGTCGTCGCGCAGCAGCTTTCCGCCGGCGCCCCTCCGGAGGAGATCACCAGCGCCGCAAGCCCGGAGGGGCCCTCCATCGCGAAATCTGAGTCCGGAGCGTAAGCCCCTCGTCCGTTCAGGATGCCAGCGGGTGTTTCCTATCCTTCAGCGGGAAAAACGTCCTCATCCCCGTCTTCTGTGACTGGTACGCACCCGCCGTCATCTCGATCGTCCAGCGGCCGTCACGCGCGCCGCAGGCCGGTTCCCGGTCTTGCTCGATCGCCTCGAGCAGGTCGGCGACCATCATGGCGTTCGCTTTCTCCCTGGTATCGACCTGCTCCTCTGGAAGAACCTCGATCTTCTGCCAAGCCGCGCCCGGCCGCTCCGGCAGCCATGATGCGGAGCGCAGGAGGTAGGGGTTCCCTCCCGGGTAGGAGTCCATCGGAAACGCGATGGCGCCCTTGCTCCCGTAAAACGTCACCCCGTATCGAGCCACCCCATCGCCTTCGTTCGCGTGCGAGGCAAAGTACCCGTGCAAGCCATTTTCAAAGGCGAACATGGCTGCGATCTGGCTCCCCGCGACCGGCCCGACAGGTTCGGAAGGCGTGCGGACGCGGCTCCGGTCCAACTCCGCCCCGTCGTGCGTGACGTGCGCGAATACCCACTTCGGATCTCCCGCGAACATCCGGAAGAAGTCGAAGATGTGCGTGCCGAGCACCATCATGTCCTCTCC
>DATIFQ010000511.1:0-9667 GCA_035455185.1 Bryobacteraceae bacterium
CTCTGCCCGGCGATGCGCTGATTGACGGCGGCGTCGCTGAGCTTTTGCCGGATCACTCTGCCCGAATCAAGTCTGGCGCCCGCCTCGGCCGATGCGGAATCGGGGATCCAGGCGAGCTCCCGCGCGGCGAACCGGGCAGATGCCGCCTTTTCGGCCGCAAGAACGTAGTCTTCATAGGCATCCAGGGCAAGGGGCTCCAGAACCGTCGTACACCGCGCTGCCCAGCACATTCCGCTGAACCCGCAGGCCAGCACCAGCAATCTGAAAGGAGGGCTCATCGATGGAGAGCGGCCACTAGCCGGATGAACTCGGGATTAGCGGCCAGCTTGCCAGCGCGGGGCTCGACACGCAGGTACATCAGGTAATCACAGCGCTCGCCGACCGCCTTCCACCCCAACTGAAGGGCCCTCGCAACGTCACCCATCGAGTAGTAGATCGACGCAAGGTAGAATGCCGGAACATACCGCGTGCGCGACATCTCTTCGAGGCGGGCCAACTCCTTCCTGGCATCCGCGATCTTGCCAGCGGCTGCATATGCGCTTGCCAGAGCCGCGACGGGGCCAGGGCTGCCGCCCGAGAGCGCCACCGCCTGTTGGAACTCGTCAATGGCCTCCGAGAACATCCCTTTCTGTTGGTACGCCATGCCCAGCGTCTGGTGCGCCAGGGGAAGCCGAGGCTCCAGATCAACCACCGAACGATACTGCCCGATCGCCTCGTCGTAACGCCTGGCGTAATAATGGCACCACCCGATCCCGATGTTAATGCCGGGCGAAAGCGGTTCAAGTCGAAGCGCCTCACGCATCTGTTCGGCAGCCTTACTCAGGTCGCCGGCGGCCATGTAGTAGTGGCTGAACCAATGATGCGCCGTGGCGGAGTTCGGGTTCAGCGCCAGCGCGCGAGAGAACTCCTTTTCAGCAGCCTGAAGGTCCCAGTCATACGACAGTTTGACGTAGGCAAGCGAGGTGTGAGCGTCGGCGAGGTTCGGCTCCAACTCGAGGGCCCTCTGCGCCGCGGTCTTGGCCAGGGGCATGGCTTTCACAGGCGGCATTCCGTCGACCCCGATCGACCCCAGCAATGCGTAGGAGTCCGCCAAACCGCTGTAAGCAAGCGCATAGGCTGGGTCCAGCGCGATTGCCTGCTGGAAGTATTGCACGGCGCGTCTCAACCCGTCCTCTGTCCGGCGGTTCCAGAAGTGCCGCCCACGAAGGTAGGCGTCCAGTGCTTCGGGATTGACCGTCCGGTTTGTGCGGAGGTTGCGTTTCTCCTCTGCGGTGATGGTCACCTGAATCTCGCCGGCGATGGCTTCGGCCACTGCCGCCTCCAGAGTCAAAACGTCCGTCATGTCCCGTTCGTAGTAGTTCGCCCAATATACGGCTCGTGTGCCGGGGTCGATCAACTGGGCGTCGATTCGGACTCGCTGCCCCGAACGGAGCACTGTCCCAGTGAGGATCCGGTTGACCGACTGATCCCGGAGGACTTTGCTGAGAGCTGCTGGCTTCTCCCGCAGAGCCGACTCCGACGCTAAGGAAATGACGCGGAGGCTGCCCAACTTGGCCAAAGCTGTGACCAAAGCCTGTGTCATACCCTCGGCAAAGTAGTCCTGACCGGGGCCCGTCTCCAGACTGCGGAACGAGAAAACGGCTAGCGTGGTGCGAGGCGTCCTTACCGGAGCGCTTAAGCTGCCCGGCCGTGACCGAAACAGGTACACGGTCAGAGCTGCGACTCCTGCCAGCACTAGGAGGAGTGCACCGGCCAACACAAGCCGGTTCCGTCTCATCCCCTCCGGAGAAGGCTGGAGTTGCACCGCGTCCGCCGGGGTGGCCGAGAGAGTCTCGCCCGCCGCCGGGCTGTCCGTTTCCAGGGCGGCGGTGCGGACCGGCGCCACGAACCGGTAGCCGCGTCTATGGAAGGTTTCGATATAGACCGGTTCCTGCCCGACATCTCCGAAGGTCTTCCTCAGCAGGGAGACATTCCGAGCGAGGGCGCCCTCTTCCACGTAGACATCGGGCCAGACGGTCTTCATCAGGTCGCCCTTGTCGACCATCCGGCCTGGATTCTCGAGCAGAGCCAGCAGCGTGGCAATTACCTTTGGCGGAAGCGAAACCACTTCCTCACCGCGGTGTAGCAGTCGCTCACGCGTGTCAATCCGGTAAGGGCCAAACTCGTAGCACCGAGATTGCGGGGACGCCATGGTTCCCATCTGCCGAAAGTCCCGTTCCTGTGCCAGCACGAGAGACTAGGCGACGTACGAGGCCGGAACCATCGCATCAGGATTCTATCAGAGTTTCATCAGGGTTTCCGAAGGACGCTGACGAGGCTTGCGTACACACTTGATTCTGGCCTGAGACGAGACGCAAGGCCAGGAAACGGAGGTGTTTATGAGGATGGCCATCGTAGCTGTTGCGTTGCTAATGGCCGGTTGCACAGCGTCACTCCATCCGCTTTACAGCGAGGACGACGCCGTATTCGATCCGATGTTGTTGGGGACCTGGCGGGAATCCGAGGGTGAGAAGTTCTTTGTGTCAGTCCGCGCCGAGAACGCGGCCTATCGCGTTATCTACTACGACGGTGAGGGAAGCGGCGCGTTCAAGGCACGGCTGGTCGAGCTACAAGGCAACCGGTTTGTAGACTTATACCCCGAGACACCGCCGTCTAAGAACGGGTTCTACAACGTTCATCTGATTCCGGCTCATAGCTTTGGGCGGATTTTGCTAGCCGGAGACCGACTCACAATCACCCTGCTCGACGCGGACTGGCTTCGCTCCGAACAGGCGAGCCAGGTTCTACTGGAGCGAATCTCTCTGGACGATTGCCAGGTCATCTCGGCGGCGACGGCGGACTTACGGCGCTTCGCGACAAAGTACGCCAGTACAAAAGCCTTTTCCGTTACGAGCGAGTGGGTACGAGAACAATGATTCGTCAGGTCCACGGGTATGCCCGGGGCAAGGCCATATGAACACGACGTGGGAATTCAGGACGTGGGGGCTTAAGTGATGCATCTCCAAAGGATTCGGCAATTCGCCGGCGTTGCTTTGATCGCCGCCGTGTCGGTGGGATGTTCGATGAAAAGGATGGCGGTGAACAAGATCGGAAATGCCTTGGCCTCCGGAGGTTCCACGTACGAGAGTGACGAGGACCTCGAACTGGTCGGAGACGCATTGCCGTTCGGGTTGAAGCTCATTGAGAGCCTGCTGGCGGAATCTCCGCGTCATCGCGCTCTCTTGCAGTCGGCTTGCCAGGGCTTCACAACCTACTCCTACCTTTACGTGCAGCAGGAGGCGGACCGGCTAGCTGACAACGACCTTGACGCCGCTGACCGGCTGCGTGCCCGTGCGAGACGGCTGTTTTTGCGGGCACACCGCTACGGATTCCGCCTGCTGGAGACAACGGCGCCAAACGTCAGTGCTCAGATGACCGACGATCCCAAAGGCGCTACGCTGCGATTCCGGAAACGAACCGAAGTGCCGTCGTTGTACTGGAACGCCGCTGCTCTCGGCCTCGCGATCGCGGTATCCAAGCGCGACGCGGCGATGCTCGCCCGGCTGCCCGAGGTGGAAGCGCTGATCGGCCGGGCGGTGGAGCTCGACGACACGTGGGGCGACGGTGCGCTCCACGAGTTTGAAGTAATCTTGGCCGGAGCCAAGCCGGGCAAGCCGGATTTTGATGCCATCGAAGTCCACTACCAGCGTGCCCTGACACTATCCAAGGGCAAGCGGGCCAGTGTTCACGTGGCCTATGCCGAATCCGTTTCGGTGCCAAGACAGGACCGCGAAGGTTTCCGCGCCTCCCTGGAAAAAGCGCTGGCCGTGGACCCGGACCAGTATCCCGAGGTAAGGATTCCCAATCTCGCCGCCCAGCGCCGAGCCAGATGGCTGCTGGAGCGCGTGGATGAGCTGATACTGCCGCCCGTTGCGGCACTTGAGGAGGAGAAATGAAAACGAAATTCTTCTTGGTGATTCTGTTCGCCTGGTCCGCCTTATTCGCACAAAAGCTTCAAGTCAACGTCGGCACCGCCGCACCCGAGGGATCACCGTGGCACGAGATTCTACAGAAGACCCGCCAAGACTGGAACCGAATCTCGGGCGGCAACCTCACCGTGCGTATTTATCCCAGCGGCGTGCTGGGCGACGAGGTCGAGATGATCCGGAAGGCGCGCATCGGCCAGTTGCAGGCCGTCGCAGTCTCGGGGGTTGGGCTGTCGCACATTGAGCCGGCAGCGGGCTGCCTCCAGATCCCGATGCTGATGGGTTCGTATGAGGAATTCGACTACGTGCGGGAACGAATTGCACCGCGGTTGGAGTCCCTCATCGCGCAAAAAGGCTTCATCGTGCTGCAATGGAGCGACGTCGGCTGGGTTCATTTCTTCACCAAGAAGCCCGCGAAGACGCCGGACGACATCCGCAAGCTGCGGCTGTTCACCTCGGCGGGGGATCCGGAGGGCGAGAGGCTGTACAAAGAGTTTGGTCTTCAGGTTGTCCCGCTGGCCGTGACGGACATGCTGCCGTCTCTGCAGACAAACCTGATCCAGGCTTTCGATGTTCCTCCGTTGTTCGCGATGTTGGACCAGTCTTTCGGTCTGGCGCCGAACATGATCGACGTGAAGTGGACGCCGCTCGCGGGCGCGACGCTGCTCAGCCGAAAGACGTGGGACCGAATCCCCGCCGAACAGCGGACGGAGTTGCTGCGGGCGTCGCGATCCGCGTCCGCGGGCGTCCGCGCGCAGGTCCGCAAGATGGGAGAGGATGCGATTGTCGAAATGCAGAAGCGCGGGCTCAACGTCATCAAGCTCGATCCCGCCACACTCTCCAAATGGCAGGTAGAGGCGAAGTCATCGTATCCGAAGATTCGCGGGGAAGTGGTACCGGCCGACCTGTTCGACGAGGTTGTGCGACTGCACAATGAGTACCTCTCGAGGATGGGAGGCAAGGGGTAATGGAAACTTGCCGGACTCCAACGACGCGGATTGAAGCATGTGCGTCGATTGCCCTTCTCGGGTTGATGGCCGCACTACCGCTCGCGGAGATTGCGGGCCGCAAGATCGCGGGCCACGGAATTCCGGGGTCCATCCCAATCGTCCAGCACCTCACCTTATGGATTACGTTTCTTGGAGCGGCGATGGCGGTGCGATCGGATCGTATGCTGGCCCTCTCCACGGCCACGTTCGTTTCTGAAACATGGCGTGCGCGCATACGAGTCCTGACGTCCACCGTCGCCGTAGCCATTACCCTCTGTCTGGCCGCGGCCAGTCTCGAGCTTGCGCGGGTGGAGCGAGAGGCGGGTGATCTCGTCGCATGGGGTATCCCGGTCTGGATTGCGATTGCGATCATGCCCGCCGGATTCGCGCTGATCGGATTCCGGCTCATCTGGAGTGCCGCGCCACACTGGAAAGGCCGCGCGGCGGCGGCAACCGGGCTGGCAATTCCGTTGTTGTTCCACAGCGTCTCCGCTTCCCGGAGCGCCGATCTGACGGTGGGCGCCGTGATTGCGATCCTCGGAGGCGCCGCACTTGGGATGCCAATTTTTGCCGTGCTGGGCGGGCTGGCGCTTCTCCTGTTTTGGAATGCCGGTGTATCGGCAGCGGCCGTCACGGCGGACATCTACCGGCTGGCAGCCTCACCGATGCTCCCGGCGATCCCGTTGTTCACGCTCGGCGGGTATCTGCTCTCGGAGGGAGGCGCCGGCAAACGGCTCATGCGGACCTTCACCGCATTGGTGGGCTGGATGCCGGGCGGACTGGCGGTCGTTACTACTCTTCTGTTGGCCTTCTTCACACCGTTTACCGGCGCATCTGGAGTGACGATCCTGTCGATGGGCGGGTTGCTGTTGCCGATGCTGGTTAAGGCGCGATACCCGGAGGGGACTTCCATCGGCCTGGTGACCGTTGCCGGCTCTATCGGGTTGTTGTTGCCGCCGAGTTTGCCCGTGATCCTCTATGGAATCTACGCGCAGACACCGATCGACCGGCTCTTTGTCGCCGGGCTGATACCCGGCTTCCTGCTGATCGTGGCAGTGGCCGGATGGGGCGCTTGGCGTGGATGGTTCAGCGGTGCTCAACGTGTTCGTTTCGACGCGCGAGAGGCCGCCGCGGCAACATGGGATGCCAAATGGGAACTGCTGCTGCCCGTGGTAGTGCTGGCTGGGATGCTCGGCGGATTCGCCACGCTGGTGGAAGCGGCATCTCTGACGGTGCTTTACGCGCTCATCGTTGAATGCCTTGTTTACAGGGACCTCCGCGTGCGCTCCGACCTGCCCCGCATCGCCTCTGAGTGCGGGACGCTAGTGGGCGGGTTCCTGATCATCCTTGGCGTCGCCCTCGGCTTTACCAATTTCTTGATTCACGCGGAAATCCCGATGCAGGCGCTCACGTGGGTCAAGTTACACATTCACTCCAAACTTGTGTTCCTTCTGGCACTCAATGGCTTACTTCTCGTTGTAGGCGCATTGATGGATATCTACTCGGCCATTCTGGTGGTGGTCCCGCTGATCACGCCAATGGCGGCGGCATACGGGGTCCATCCGCTGCACCTGGGCGTCATTTTCCTCGCCAACATGGAGCTTGGCTACCTGACCCCGCCCATGGGGGAGAATCTCTTTCTTTCTTCGTTTCGCTTCGGGCGGCCACTCAGCCAGGTTTACGCGGACACACTGCCCTATTGCGCGATGCTCCTGGCGACGGTGCTCCTGATCACCTATGCGCCATGGATCACCATGCTGCCCATTTCTTTCCTAGAGGGTGGATGAACTTCACGAAACTAGCCGTGATTCTTGTCTTGGGAGCCATGACGCCACGCGCCTTCTCACAGAGCAGCTTCGAGATCCAGCCGTTCGCCGGATTTCGATTCGGCGGCACGATTCGGACGGCGGACGATGATCCCCTGCCCATCAAGGTCGGGAGCAGTCCGGTTGCGGGCGCGACATTCACGTACGGTTTCGACGAGTCCTTCGGACTCGAATTCCTGTGGGCCCACCAGAGTACCAGAGGGATGACCGCTGTCCAGAAGGCCAATCTTCGGCTGGACCAGTTCCTCGTCCATGTGGTTCTTAACATGCGTGAGCGCGAGAAGAGCCTTCAACCTTTCCTGCTTGGCGGCGCCGGAGCGACCCACGCGAGTGGTGCAACTTCAATCAGCACGAAGGTCGCGTGGAGTGTTGGTGGTGGGATCAAGTACTTCGTCTCCAGACACTTCGGGTTTCGATTGCAGGCACGATACGCGCCAACGGAACTCTATTCGACGCCCTTACCTGACTCCGACTCCTACTGTTCGGGTATCACGTATTGTGGTGACCCGAAGAAGCAACACGACCTCAGCCAGGGAGAGGTGACAGCAGGATGGATTTTCCGTTTCCCTTAGTGTCCTGACACCCAAGGATCCGACGCGTGTTTCCGCGAAGTTCTACGGCTGGTCGCGGACCACGGTTTCGTGAGCCGCGATCAGCCACCTGCCGTTGATCTTTCTGAGCACGATCAGGTTACGGCCGTCGACCCGACGGCAAGCATGATGAGTGCGCGTTTCATGCGGGCCCTTGATACTGTATAGCCAGTGAAAATCAGGATTCCAGGATATTCTAAACCCATATCTCCATTTCGAACTCCGCCTGCGGTTCTAAAGGTGAACGGGTGTATACTCTGAGTAACCCGGGGCCAAAATGCAAATCCCGGGAGAGGGGACAATTCATGCTCGGAGAACAACTGGGTGAAGAATTAGGCAAGCGGACCGGAAGGCGTGTGTTGTCAGTTGACGGCGGCTTCAAGGTGGAGGTCGCGTTCGAATCGAAGGGAAAACTGCTGGGCGTCGACATCATGGAGATCGGGACATACTGGTCTCAAAACAATCCCGACGGCAGCTTATATGGCGAAGGCCAAGGCGTGGTGATTACCCACGACGGCGAAGTAGCCACTTGGAAAGGTGCGGGAGTGGGCAAGTTCGTGGGTGGTGGCGCAGTCAGTTACCGCGGTGCGATTTATTACAGCACCGCCTCGGAGAAACTGGCCCGGCTGAACGGGGGTGCAACTGTTTTTGAGTTCGATGTCGACCCCGAGGGAAATACGCACTCCAAGCTCTGGGAGTGGAAGTAGTTTCAGTCGGGATATCTTCCAGTCGTGTCAGGGATACCGGGCGCCCGGCACTCCCTGTGCTGTCCAAGACGTGGAGTTGTGTCGTGCAGCGCATTATGAAGCGAATCGCTCTTCTGATCCTGACCGCAACGGCATGCCTGGCGGCCGACGACCCCTGGGCAAAGGTGCGGGAACTGAAACGCGGCGGCGAACTGCGCGTCTACGAGGTGAACGCCAAGGAGCCGATTCGTGCGACGTTCGACCGAGCCAGCGATGAGAGCCTGATCGTCATCACGAAGGACGGGCAGGTTTCGATTCTGAAAGAGGATATCGAGCGAGTGGACTGCCGGCGTGGGGAGCGGCGCCCGTTGGTGAAGGATACGAAGGTCGAACGAAAAATCGCCCCCAAAGGAGCCGAAGTCACGAGCAATACGATTCCTGGGGCGACGACGTCGGTGAAAACCCGCGTCGACCTCCCGTCGAAGGCGGCCTTTGACACGATCTACGAGCGTAAGCCCGCCAAGTAAGTAGCCCCTAGACTGATTGCTATCGCGGGCGGCCCGGAAACTGGGTCACGCTTTCACGACCAGGGTGACGCGGTGGATGGCGTTATAGCCGGTCCTCGGCAGTGGGGGGCGCGGCATGGGCTGCGCGATGCCGTTGGCGTCTATGGTACGGCAGCACAGGTCGTAACTTCCCGGAGGCAGTACAGGAAGCAGCGCCGCCCAGTGGACAATCGTGTAACGCTGGGGCCATTGGAGGGGCGCACCCTTTGCCGGATCGGCCTGGCCTGTGAGGGCGGGCAACTTCCCGCCCGGGAGCCCTCCACCCCAGTCCGCGGGCGGCGGCAGAACTGCGACGTCCTTCCAATCGGCCTTGGTCCAGTGCGGGTCGTCTGCCGGCCACGGTTCCTTTTGAGAATGCACGCAGTACTGGACTTTGGCGAGCCCGGATATGCCAACCTGCGCCATGCCCGTTAATGCAGCCGGCTTATCCGGCGGAATTTCCGCGGGAGCGTTGATAAACCTGGCCCGAGTCTTCATCGGGCTCTCGGTGTCGTTGTTCAACTCCGCGTCCGAATCGTTGGGCTTGTAATCGTTGGTCAGGACGACGCGCTGGATCCACTTGATCTGCTTGCTGCCGTAAGCGCCCGGAACGATTACCCGCGCCGGGCCGCCATGGGACGCCGGAATGACTTGGCCGTTCATTTTGTAGGCGAGAATAACGGGCATCTGCCCCGGCGGGTTTTCCAGAATCTGAGCCAGCGGCAACGAAGCCTGAAAAGGCAGCAGGTTCTCGGGGTGGTAGCTCTGATAGTAGACCCGGCGGACATTGGCTTTGGGCCTGGCCAGCCAGAGGATCTCGCGGAGGGGCACACCCTCCCACAGGGTCATGTGAAACGGGTCGGCGCCGTTCGTACAGACGCAGACGTGGAGGAAGCGGACCGCGTGTTTCTCCGCCAATCGCATCAGGCCATTCCAGTCCAGGGCGTTTCCGAGCGCCTGCGAGAGGGGCTGCTCCACGCTGCTGTCGCTGGCAGGGTCCGGGACCACATCGAGAGACCAGGTTTCCGGAAGGAGTCCGATCTCGCGCAGCTTCTCCGGCGGGAGT
>DATIFQ010000512.1:0-2782 GCA_035455185.1 Bryobacteraceae bacterium
AACGCGCGCTGTGCGCCCTCGGGCCAACGGGAACCATCGACCGCGAGAGGAAGGTAGTTGCTACGTTTGCGGGTAGATTTGTGTGGCAACCTCACCTCCAATTGGGTTCTCGGGCTCTCGAGGCCGAAAGTATTGAACGCATGGCCATCACACCTCCTCTCGCCATGCCATGAGGGGCTTCGCCTGTGATGCCGCCTGTCGCCTCCCCCAAAGACTGCGAGCCGACGGAGAAGCGATGTGCGCCCTCACACCGGCAGGGCCGACGCGAGGCCGGCCATGCCTCGCTCGCTGAGCGAGACGGCTATGAGGGTGAGGGCGTGCTTGTGAATTTGGGACACTCGGCTTTCGTTGATGCCGTCAGCGGAGGTCGATCTCACGCATCGCGAGGGGAGCGCCAGTCACCCCAAGATTCGCGTTGCATTCGCGTCTATTCGCGGCTCACGCCTTTGCAGCTGCGGCTTCCGATGCCCCCTTACCCCTCCACCAACGTCCCGAAGCGTTTCCCGATCGCCAGCGCGGGGTCGAGGGGGACCGCTACCGGCTGGCAGTCCGGCGGAATCGCGATCACGAGCTTTGGAGCGATCCGCTTCCCGTCGAATCCCGGCAGCCACGGGCGCTGTGCCTCCAGCATCTCCGTGCACATCTCCCGCACTTCCCCGAGCGTGCACACTGCCGCCGTCAGCGGGTCCATCGCCACCGCCTGCATCAGCCGCTCCGGATCGGAATCGATCGCCGCCTCCGCCGCAAGGATCTGCGAGTTGATGTTCGTCATGCACAGCCCCGCGCACTGCGGCGGCAGCTCGCCCACGAACGTCGGATGCAGCCCCGTGTCGTCCGCGAACGCCGGCACCTCCACGCAGCACCCCCGCGGCAGGTTCGTGATGTACCCGTCGTTCCGGACGTTCCCCATGAACCGGAACGGCTTCCCCGTCACCACCGCCTCCAGAACGTGCGAGCAGTACTCCACGCTTCGCTCCTCAATCAGCGTCGACTCGTACTGAAGCGCGTCGCTCTCGGCGTACTTCGTCGCCACAGTCCGGCACCAGTTGTAATACGCGCCGCTCTCACCCCCGAAACTCGGCTCGTCGCAGTAAAGATCCAGCGCCTTCCGGTTCTTCCGGAACCACGGCACATACTCACTCAGATGCCCCGTGCTCTCCGTCATGAAGTAGCCGAAGTGCCGGAACACCTCGCCCCGGACTTTCTCGTTCTTGTAATACTCCGGTTTCTCGAATAACTCCCGCAGCGTCGGATAGAGGTCGCGCCCCTTGTGCTCCAGCGACAGAAACCAATCCATGTGGTTGATGCCGCCACACCGGTAGGTGATCTCCTCCTTCGGCACGCCGCAGTATCCCGCGATCAGATCGAGCGTCGTCTGAACCCCGTGGCACAGCCCGACGAACGCCGTCCGCGACGCCTTCCCGAGCGCCAGGCAGTTCGCCGCCATCGGGTTCGCGTATTGCAGCATGATCGCGCCGGGCTTCGCCGTCTCCTCCATGTCCCGCGCGATCTCCAGCAGCACCGGGATCGTCCGCGCGCCGCGGAAAATCCCGCCCGGGCCCATCGAATCGGCGATGCACTGGTCCACCCCGTATTTCAGCGGGATCTTGTAGTCGATCTCGAACGCATCCACACCGCCGACCTGGATCATTACCACCACGAAGTCCGCGTCCCGGATCGCCTCCCGCCGGTCCAGCGTCGCCCAGACACTCCCCGGCACGCCGTTGTCCTTCAGCATCCGCCGCGCGAACTCCTCCATCCGGCGGAGCTTCGGCTCCGTACGGCTCATCAGGGCAAACTCGGCGCCCGCCAGCGCCGGAGTCGCCATCATGTCGCTCAGCAGCGTCTTGCAGAAGACGATGCTCCCCGCGCCGATCATCGCGACTTTCACGCTCATCGTTGTGCCTCTCTTTCTATGTCCGCTTCCCCTCACTTCGCCGCGGACAGCCGCATCATCGCTACGCCGTGCCGCGGGACGTCCGCCACGAACGAATCCGCAAACACGCCGATATCCTTCTGCCGCCACACGTCGCGCGCCTTCTGGCGCCCGCTCAGGTTCAGCTCCGTCCACTTCACCGTCAGCTTCCGCGGAGCCTCACCGATGTTAAACAGCCCCACGGCGACCGAACCGTCCTCCAGCGGCTTTGCCAGCACAAACTCCTCGCCCGTTCGCCGCACGATCCGCGCCTGCTTGCCCAGCGCGTCCTGGTTTACGTCGATCACCTCCGCGTTACACAGAACGTTCAGCGTGAACTCGTCCAGCCTGCCCATGTCGCCCGAAAAGAACAGCGGCGACGCCATCAGCGACCACATCGACATATAGCTGTACTGCTCGTCCGGCGTCAGATTTGTGGGCTTTGGCGCTTCGTCGATACGGTGTGCGTTCCCGATCACCCCGATCAGAATGTAATCCGGATCGTTCCACCGTCCCGGTCCCGCGTACTCAGAGTGTTCCGCGTTGCGCATTCCGATCTGATAGAAGCCCGGCAGGCGCGTGTCTTTCTCAAGCCCTAGGTCGCCCGTCGTCCTCCACGAATGTCCGCCGACCTCGCCGCCCCACTTCCACACGTCGCCCATGCCGTACTGGCACAGGTTCAGTTGGATGTCCCGGTCGAGTCCCTGAAGAATCGCGCCCATCTTGCGGTACGGTTTCTGAAACTCCTCGAGCGTCTTCTCGCGGGCGATCTTCCCGTACGAGCACCAGTCGTACTTGAGCAGGTCGAAGCCCCACTCCGCAATCTTCTTCGCGTCGATCTCCTCGTGCTCGTACGCGCCCACGTAA
>DATIFQ010000513.1:0-4556 GCA_035455185.1 Bryobacteraceae bacterium
CTCGAGCCTCTGACGTTCCTCTGCGCGACGGCCCGATTCTCGTCGCCGAGGACGATGAGGCCGTCCGAAAACTCGTGAGTTCCGTCCTGCGAGCGAACAACTACGTCGTCTTGGAGGCCAAAGACGGTGCCGAGGCGCTCCAGATCGCCTCACGGAACGTGAACTCGATCGCCCTCGTGATCGCCGTCCCGGCTCTGCCGCTACTCAGCGGCTCTCGCTTGGTGGAGCGCCTGTGGATTCTTCGTCCGGACATCGGAGTCCTCTACATCTCGGCCGACGGCGATTCCACCGGACTTGGAGCGGGGGGGGCCGGAGTCAAATTCCTCCAAAAGCCTTTTAGCGTGACAGCCTTATTATTCACAGTTGATGCGATGCTCGGACGGCGGCCCCAGCGAGCCTGATCGAGCCTTGCTTGCCGACTATCTGTTCGTCTGACCGTTCCAGTGGGCTGCGTCTTCACCACACCGGAGCAGCGGTTTCTCCCGTTGTTTCATCGCAAGAACTACTTGTCGGCTGGTATTCATCGACGAACATCGACACCGTACTCTGGAAGTGTGGCACGAGTCCGCAGCGGGTGGATCGAACCACGATGAGGCCGACAGTGAGTCTACAAAAAGGAGGAAATTGACACGTTATGTGGACATCGGACAAGATTCATCGCACTTTCAAGGCAAGCGCAATCTCGGCCCTGGCCGTCTTGCTCGCCGCCGTTCCGTTGAGGGCGCGGACTCCAGACAATGATGAGAAGCCGCGATCCGTGGATGTTACCGTGCAAGGGGTGGCTCCGGGCCTGTTGAAGCAGGATAACTTCCGTTTGCTTGTGGATAACAAGCCGGTGGCGTTCCAGTTGGTGCCGCCCGAGACGCGGACTTCGATTTTGTTCTTGGTGGAGGACAGTCAATACTCGAGGTGGATGCTCTCCAAAGACCTGGCGACGGCCATTCTCGGTTTGTTGGATGCTTCCCCGAAAGGTACTTGGTTCGGGCTGGCCACTTACTCGGACCGTCTGAAGTTGGATGACGATCTGACGCAGAACAAAGAGCGGATCGTCTCCGCGCTGCGGAACCTGCCGCAGCCGGTATGGCCGGAGGTGGAAACCTTCGATGCAGTTTACAAAGCGCTCGACGAATTGGAACTGATCCCAGGCCGGAGGGCCCTGGTGGTGATTGGATCCGGCTACGACCGATCCAGCGAGCACACTGCCGATGAAATTCAGTCGAAGATCGAGGAATCCCACACACTGGTCTACTCGATTGGGATCGGCTCCAGGCTGCGGGGCGACTACGAACCCTATCTGAGGTATGACCGCCGGATGCGTTTCGCGCAGGACGAGCTCTTCCTTCGCCTCATCGCACAGGATAGCGGCGGCATGAGTTGGTTCCCGAAGAACGAAGATGCGTTCCGGGACGCGGCCAGGCAACTGGAGCTTGCTCTTAAGAACCAGTACCGGCTCGTGTACTTCGCCAAAGTCACGGGAAGACACGAGTTTCATCCGATCCGGATAGAAGCTCTCGAAGGAACCGGCAGCCAACGCCGCGAGATCGATGTCCGCGCACGAAAGGGGTGGCGGTACTGACGCCCAGCGGCGTCGTATGGCAGTCGTGTGTATGACACCAAACGATGGAAGGAGTTACAAACGATGAGCAGACGAGTCACTTCAATCGGCCGCTGGGCGGCGATGTTCTCACCGATCTGTGCGCTGGCCTTCGGGGGCCTATTGGGCTCGATGGCCAGCGCCAAAGCCGGGACGCCGGTCCCCAAATGGGTTTCTACGGACCGCCCGGCCGTTTCCGGCCGCGTGTCGCTTGAGGCCGGGTTTGCGCCGGTGGTCAAGCGCGTCGTGCCGGCCGTCGTAAACATCTCTTCGGCGAGGGTCGTTCGCACGTCGGAAGGAGCGAATCCGTATTCCATTGACCCGTTCTTCCGGCAGTTCTTTGGAGACCGATTCTTCCGTAACGTGCCCCGTGAGCGGCTGGAGAGGAGTCTGGGTTCGGGGGTCATTGTCAGCTCCGACGGGTATATACTCACAAACAACCATGTTGTGGACGATGCAACCCAGATAACGATCACGCTCGCCGACAAGCGCGAGTTCAAAGCGCGTGTCATTGGCAAGGACGCGCGATCGGACGTGGCCGTCCTGAAGCTGGACATAAAGGATCTGCCGTTCGTGGCGTTTGGAGACTCCTCGAAAGTCCAGGTCGGCGATCTCGCGCTGGCGGTGGGGGACCCGTTTGGAATCGGGCAGACGGTCACGATGGGAATCATTAGCGCTACAGGCCGGGGCGGGCTCGGCATCGAAGACTACGAGGACTTCATCCAGACCGACGCGGCTATCAATCCCGGCAACTCGGGAGGAGCGCTGGTCAACGTCGAGGGCGAGCTGATCGGGGTCAACACGGCCATTCTTTCGCGTGGCTCCGGGGGAAACCAGGGAATCGGATTCTCCATCCCGGTCAACATGGCCCGCACGGTCATGGGGCAGATCATGAAACACGGCAAGGTGGTCCGCGCCCAGCTCGGCGTTCTCACGCAACAGGTCTCCCCGAGCATCGCCAAAGCCTTCGGCCTTAGCAAGCCCGCCGGCGCCCTTGTGTCAGACGTACTGCCCAATAGCCCGGCGGCGCTCAGTGGCCTCAAAAGAGGCGACGTCATCACAGCGGTAAACGGCGTGGTGATCGACGACAGCAACCAGTTGCGGCTCAAAGTCTCGATGATGACGCCTGGAACGACCGTCAGGTTGGTTGAAAGTTCTCCGCAGCGGAACCGAACTCGAGATCCCTGTCACGCTTAGCGAGTTGAGGAGCCAGGCGGAAAGCCGCGAAGGCGGAAGCCGCGGTTCAGGCAACGCGCTGGAAGGTATCAGCGTGGACGCGTTGACGCCGGATATCGCGAGCGAACTGCGGCTATCTCCCGGAACCAAGGGGGTGGTCGTCACGCAGATCGACCCGTCCAGCTCGTCTGCGGAAGCGGGCCTTCGTCGCGGTGATGTGATCCAGGAAGTGAACCGCAAGCCAGTCGCGAACGTCGCCGAGTTCGAGGCGGCGGTGCGCCAGGCCGGCAGACAGCCCGTGCTTCTTCTGGTCAACCGCGAAGGGAACACCTTCTACGTTGTGGCGGGCGCGCAGTGAATACGTGGATGTTCACTTCCATCGTCTGGGCCGGCGGTCTGTTCGCGGGCTTCTTGGGGGCGCTCACAGGCCTCGGAGGTGGAGTGGTGATTGTGCCCCTCCTGACCCTGGCGTTGGGGGTGGACATCCGGTACGCTATCGGCGCGTCGCTGATCTCGGTGATCGCCACTTCCTCTGGAGCAGCCGCCGCGTATGTCAAAGAAGGCTTCACCAACCTGCGCATCGGAATGTTCCTGGAAATGGCGACCACCTTCGGCGCCATCCTCGGCGCATTCCTGGCCGGATGGATTTCCACTGGCGCGTTGGCCGTGATCTTTGGTCTTGTTCTTCTGCACTCCGCCTGGCTGTCGAGCCGGCCCCGCCGGGACCGTTCCGGCGACGGCGCGCCCGATTCGATCACCGCGAGGCTCAAGATGGACGGCAGTTACCCAACCCCCGAGGGACCCCGGTTCTACCGCGTGCACTCCGTTCCGGCGGGATTCGGGTGGATGTTTGTCGCCGGTGGCCTCTCTGGTTTGCTCGGAATCGGATCGGGCGCCGTCAAGGTGCTTGCCATGGACCAGGCGATGCGCATCCCATTCAAGGTTTCCACCACAACAAGTAACTTCATGATCGGCGTTACTGCCGCCGCCAGCGCCGGGGTCTATCTGAACAGAGGTTACATCGATCCCGGTGTGGCGGCACCGGTGATGCTCGGCGTTCTCATTGGTTCGCTGGCCGGCGCCCGTTTCCTGGCAGGAGCAAGAACAGCCCTCCTGCGCAAGACGTTCGGCGTGGTGGTGGCCGCGCTTGCCATTGAGATGATCTACAACGGCCTGAAGGGAAGGATTTGAATGTCGCGAACGGAGCAGAGCTGGAAGAACGATCGCGTTGAGCGTGCGATCGGCAATCTGCTTCGCTTCGGCGTCCTTTTGTCGGGGGCCGTGGTTCTGGCGGGACTCGTCATCTATCTGGCGCGGTACGGGGCCCAGACGCCACACTACCGCGTTTTCCGTGGCGAGCCGGCCGACTTACGGAGCGTCGGCGCCGTAATTCGAGGGGGTTCGACGTTAGGGGGCCGTGAACTGATTCAGTTCGGATTGCTCCTGCTGATGGCAACGCCTGTGGCGCGTGTGGTCTTCTCCATCGTTGCATTTGCGCTCGAACGAGATGGCACTTATGTGGCCGTCACCTTCGTAGTTCTTTCCGCGTTGATCTACAGTTTGGCCGGAGGATACCGGTAAGCGTGGGCTGTCTTCTCAAGGGCGCCGACGTATACGGCGGACTATGGCAATACGGGTAGCGCCGCCGGAGACCAGGGGAGGGTATCGCCGAAGGCTACAATGGAAAGCTGGCCATCATGATTCAGACTCTTTTTGGTTCCGCGCCGAAGGAACCCAATCTGCTCGATCGCCTGAAGATGGGTGTCCAGAAGACACGCGCGGGCCT
>DATIFQ010000514.1:0-16146 GCA_035455185.1 Bryobacteraceae bacterium
AAGCGCTTCGACCACAGAGGCGCGCCGTCGGATCCCCGATACTTCGCCAGGAAACCATCCGGAGGACCAGCGTTCGTTAAATTGGACCCGCCCAAGTTGAGGATGCTGGAGGAGAAGTATCCGGTGATGGACGGGTTGCCGCTGGAATCCACTGCTACCCCACTGGTGTAATCCATACCTGACACGCCGCCGTAGGCCTTGGACCATTGGTGGCTGCCGTCCGTCCCCGCCAACTTGGCCAAGAAAATGCCTCCGTAACCGGGTCGCTGAGGGCTGGTAATCAACCCGCCGCCAAAATTGATCGCGCATCCTTCACTGGTGCTGCAGCCGAATTTCCCGGTAAGGAAGACATTCCCACCGGCATCAATCGCCAGCCCGCTAGCAGCGTCATTCCCCCCCGCGTTGGTGCTGCCGCCTGTCGCTACGCTCTTGAAGGGCTTGGACCAGAGGCAGGACCCATCCGGCGCCAGCTTGGCGGCAAAAATGGATCCACTCACCGTGCCGCAGCCAAAATTCGCGTTTGCGAATACTCCCGCCAGGAAAACGTTGCCGTCTGCATCGGTCGCTACCGCCTTACCGGACGCATAGCCGCTGTTGAAACTCTTCGACCAAAGTGGGGTCCCGTCCGGGGCGAACTTGGCCAGGAACAGACAATCGCCGCTGGTTCCGCAGACCAAATTCTGACCGCCGATATTGGCGCTACCTGTGAAGGAACCGGTCAGGTAAACATTTCCACTCGCGTCGGTGGCAACGGCAGTGCCCTGGTCATTGGTGGGACTGCCAAAGGCTTTTGACCACAGGTACGCAGGATCAGCAGCCAGCGCCGGTTGGAAACCAAGAACAAACGCGAAAAACGCGAACAAAACGGAGGGAATGGTACGTATCACTGCTCAAAATCTCCTATTCTCCAAGTCGGAATCGCCGGCTCAGGCGGTTCTCATGCTCGGGCCACGCAGACCGCTAGTCACCGGGAATTCCGTTGGAGCATGAACAGGTCGAGCGAGCATTTGATCTGACTCCTCCCTCTCGAATCGGTCTGCCGCTCTTGCAGTCTCAATCGTAGGAGTCATTCCCGACCTGGTCAATCTCGTGTTTAGTTGTTAGTACCTAGCTAACTTAAGGAAACAGAACTAGTTAGCAATGCTCAGTTAACCTTGCGGGCACCCCGCCGGCGAGGTTGGTCACGCGAGTGCTGTTCGCGCGATTTACCCGCATCTCTCCTCGGACATTTTGGTACTACGCGGGCACGTGACCGGACTGGTGGTGGACTGGAGATGAGAAGATGCGAGTCGGCCTGCCCACACCTTTCGGAGTTTCAGATGCACTTGCCCGCTCATTGTGACTGGTAGAGCGTTAGTACTGCACGTCATGAGCCAATCTGCCTATGGTGATAACTCATTGAAAGCAAAAGCGTTGACTCCCGTAAACGCTTCGTCCAGAGCCGAAACATTGGGGATTATGACGCTCTGTCGGTAATAATTTCACTGCTTCGCCAGAGATTCGCCCTACGGCCCCGTGTAGCCCCGCACCCGCAGCAAATCCGCGATCGCGGTACCGGAGGCTCGGGCGGGCTTGATCTCCACCGGCACCGGAATCAGTGCTTCGGCCTTCTCGCCATAGGGTCCTTGCGATAGCACGTTTCCTCCCGGCCCAACCGCGAGCGAGCACCCGATGCACTTGCGGCCCTTCCATGGACCTCCGGTGAGCCAGCCTACATTGCTAACGCCGATCACCGTCAGGTCGTACAGTTTGGCGAGCGTCGTGTACGATTTCATCCATAGCGCGCCGTAGGGTTTCTTCTCGTTGTCGTGATCCGCATCCACGGCCCAGGCGCTCGGCGAAAGAAGCAGCCGGCACCCCATGCGCGCCAGAGAGTGCGCCAAGGCGAGGGAATCGGGGAAATTGTCGGCGCAAATGGTGATCCCGAGAACGCCGAGCGGGGTCGGCACGACTTCGAGCCGTCCGCCGGGCGTGTACAGGCTGTGGGCAATGGTCAGCTCATTGATTTTGCGGTGTTTGAGGAGGATCTCACCAGAAGGGGAGACGAGTATTGCCGCGTTGTGGATGCGGTCGCCGTCTCGCTCCACCAGCCCGGCGGCTACGTGGATACCGGCCTCGCGCGCTGCGGCTGCGATGGCTTCACTATGAGGCCCCGGAATGGGCTGAGCCTTCCGGCGGGCACTGGGGTGGGTCCAGCAGAGGTCGAGACACTCCGGAAGGACGGCGATGCGGCAGCCCTGCTCCGCCGCGCACAGGATCATGGCCCGTGCGCGTTGGAGATTTCGCGCGGGCTTGCCTCCCTCGACGAGCATCTGCCCCATTCCGAGAATGAAACTGTTTGTCATTCGGGGAACCTCAGGAGCGTATGGTCAGCACCGCGTAGTACGCCATAAGGCAGACGATCACGCCAGAGGCAAACCACAGCCCGAGCGTGACCCAGCGGCGCGGGATCACTTCTTTCGGCAGATGGCGATAGCGAAGATAGAGAGCGCCGATGGCGATAACCGGCAGCATCAGCGCCTGGGCAACGCCGCCGGCGATTACCATTTTCACCGGCGACTGGAAGATGAAGAACAGACCAACGGGCAGGACGGTCAGCAGCCAAACGAACCGGCTGCGCCAGCGGAGCCTCATCGCGTAATCGTGGGCAGGGAACAGCCCCATCAACCGGCACATGTCGGCGTAAACGCGGGAGTGGGCGGCGGTGGCGGCGAAGATGGTGCCGTAGAGCGTCGCGATCGCGCCGACATAGAAGAGCCACAGGGACCAGGTCCCGAGGGTCTGCGTATAGATGTTTGAGAGTACGGGGATCATATCCTTCGCCGCCGGCACGAGCCCCATGCCGTTCAGAATCCCCGCGCCAAGGAGGTAGAAGGCGACGGTGGCAACCGCATAGATGAGCATCGAAGCGAAGATGTCTACGTGCATCACGCGGATCCAGCCGAGGGCGCGCCAACGCCACATCGGACTGCCATCGTTGCGCCCCGCACACCTCGCGTAACCCTTCTCCACGCACCAGTACGGGTACATGAACATCTCGGTGGCGCCAACGCCAGTGATGCCAAACACGGCAACGGCGGTCGTAAGACCTTCGCCGGGCATCTGGAACGTCAGGCCGCTGAGCAGACGGTCCCAGGAGAAGAATTGCGGCATCCGGATCAGCAGCAGCGCGCAGAGGAAGGTCAGCATGGTGAACAGTCCGACCTTGATCATCGCCAGCTTCTCGATGCGCTCGTAGCCGCCGCCGAGCAGAAGGGCCAGCGTGATCACGAGGAACAGAAAAACCCAGGCGTTCACGGGCACCGCCGGAATGATCTGGTTCATCACCTGGGAGACGCCGCCGAACATCGCGCCGACCTGGAACAGCGTCATCAGCACCATGAACGCCCACGCCCAGACGACCCATCGAACCTTCCAGCGGGGCCCGGGCACGCGATCAAAGCCCTGGAGTCCGGTTTCTCCGGTGGCGATGGTGTAGCGGCCGAGTTCCGCCTGCACCGCCGGCTTAATGAAACAGCTCAGGAGGATGACCCAGAGGGCTGCATAGCCGGCTTGGGCTCCGAGCGTGGTGGTCGCGATGAGCTCGCCCGATCCGACGATGGACGCGGCCAAGATCATTCCAGGCCCGATGCGCCGCAGAATGGCGAATAGCGTCTGTGGCGGGTCGGCGACGTCTTCCGGGCGTAGCTCGTACAGATCCTTGGGGACCATCTCGGTGGCCGGCTTGGTCATTCCGAGCCACTGTACTTGATTGGGCGGGAGAAGTTCAAATCGTTAGGACGGAGGTGCGGTCGCGATGTCCGTCTTTGAGAAGTCGTCGCCCGTGAAAAGAAGCGGCAGTCCGGAGAGCCGCGCGGTTGCGTAGGACAGACAGTCGCCGAAGTTCAGGGCGGCGGGATGGCGACCCTTTCCGTATCGAAGGAATGCGTCGACCGCAACGTAGTAATGGTCCAGCGTAAAGGGGACAACCTCCGCATCGGCTTCGCGAAGAAAGTCGGTGAGCAGCCCCCGTGCGTCACGGCGCAAGCGTGAGGACAACACAATCGCACTTTCGACTAGGGTCGGTACACCCACTGCTACCACCGGCGCCTCGCCGATCCGGTTGAGGATCGGCTCGTGCCCAGGCTCCTGAAGCAGGACCGCCAGTATGGCTGATGCGTCCAAAACCATGCGCTAGACGCCCTCGGAGCCGTAGCCAAGAATTTGCTCCCGCTCGGCGCGACTCAGTCGGGTCCCGCGCAGTCTGGCAGGAATCTGTGGCCAGATTTGTTCGCGCAGCAAAGCTTCCATCCGCGCTTTCCGGCTTATGTTCCCTCTGCGAGCCTGAAGACGAAGCTTCCGGTCGAGCAACGCGCGCCGGATTGCCTCCGTCTTTGTTTCTTTCGCCAGCCGGGCCACCTCGGCGGCGAGACTCTCTACCTCCGAATTCTTGATGTTCAGAGCCATGGTGTAAGTATACCCTAATTATACCATGCTTCAATTCGCGCTCGGCGTTACATAAACTCGGTTCCGCTCCACCGTCAGATCCAGGCGAAGCTCGTTCATAAAGCGGCCGCGCATGTCACCGAGCCACTTCTCGACATAACGTCGGTTAAGGTCAATGGTGGCGACAGCGGCGGCCCCGTTTTGCGACGCCACGGAGAGCCGCTCACCGGCCGGATCCATAACGTACGTAGGGTAGTCGTAGCCCGAGGAGGCGATGAAGACGCGGTTCTCGATGGCGCGTCCCTTTCCGAGTGTCTCGTCGCCACCCCAGATGGGCAGAAGCAGGAGCTCGGCGCCCCGCAGCGCCAGCGCTCGCGATGGGTCGGCGAACTGGAGGTCCCAGCAGATCATCATGCCGACGCGGCCGAAGTCGGTCTCGAAAACCGGGTAGTCGAGACCAGGAGTAATGCCGCCCTCCAATTCCTCCCGCGGGATATAGACCTTACGATAGCGGCCGACCACTTTTCCGGCCCTATCGATCAGCACGGCGGTGTTGTACACAGCTGAGCCCTCCCGCTCGTAGATCCCGGCGGCGACGTAAGCGTTGTGCCGGCGAGCAGCCTCGCCGAGCCTCTCCGTCGTCGGTCCGGGCACCGGTTCCGCGACGTCTACATACGTTTTGCCGGTGCCGACGATCGTGATTCCCTCCGGCAGCAGAATGACGTCCACCTTGGCTGGAGCGGTCTTGTCCACGACTTCGACGAACCTCCGCACGTTCTCCGCCGCTGACTTGGAGCCGCTTGGGCGGAAGTTTATCGAGGCGACAGTGACGTTGCGCGGCGGCGGAGCCGGCACTTCCTCGAGGGAGATGTCGTCCCACCACACGGTGGCTTGTGGAGAATTGAGCAGGAACAGCTGCACCCTTACTGCCGTTGCCTTCTCAGGCGCCGGCGCCTGAGTGGTGATGCGATTCCAACCTTCGACTGGAGTGGTTGCGTAACCGTACTCGGGCTGTCCGGCCCGCCGGCCGTCCGCCGCGGCCCAGTCGAGCCGCGCCCAGAGATGGAGCGGCTGATAAATCTGCCCCTCGGTACGGTAGTGGGCCACGAGACGATACCACTTGCCGGGTTGCACTCCGGAGGCCGTGTACTGCCAGCCGCCGAACTCAGCCGGGTTGCTGTTGCCGGAGATGGCGAGAGAGCCCTGTTGCCCGCGGCTGTGCACGGCGTCGACAAATGTCCGCGGTGCGATCTCGGCGCGCGGCGACCATGCCGTCCACCCTTCGGGGGTGCCGTCCGGCCCTGCGTTGAACCCGGACTGACGGAACGGCAACGATCCAGCGAGAACGACGCCCGCCGTGCAAAGCAGTAATACAAGTGACCTCATGAAGCCAAGTATAGCGAGAGCCCCTGGCGTCTATCGGAGGTAGAACAGGCTGAGGCGGGGAAGGCCTGCCGATTCGAGTAGGCGGCGTTCGAGGTACTGCTTCTCCAGCATGGCGAGTTGGTCGGCGGTCATCTTGCCCCGGTAGGGACGGAGCTGGGCGTCCAACTCGCGCCGTGCCGCGAGAAGGTCCTCCTCGCTCTGCGTGCTTCGGGCGATGGCGATCATCTTCTCTTCGAGAGCGGTCAGGTGGCGTTCGAAATCCTCTAGGTCCTGGTAGTGAACGTCCGCTTCGCCGGCGAGACGGTCCAGACTGGAGGCGATTTCATGGTATGCGGAGCTTTGCTGTGCCCGAAGACCGGTCGAGCATCGCGAAAGATGGTTCCGGACTTCCTCCAGTTCGAAGGGCGCGGAGGTGGGTTTCGACGCACGCGGCGCCGTCCCAGCCATCGCTTGCGCTTCGGTCAGCACCGCCTGGGAACAGTAGGCAAGCGAATTCACCATTTGAACCTTGGACTTCCGGCTGCGCCACTTCTCGAATGCCGCGTCGATGCCGCGAAGCGCCGCCTCCAGGGGTACACCGCTGTTCTTCCAGCTTTCGATCAAGGCCCAATCGAGCGGTGAAAGAAGAAAGAGGCCGGTGCCTCTCGCGCGCTGGAAATGGTCTTCGACTTCAGTGAAGTAGTTGAAGTAGTTGAGCTGCCAGTTGTCGTCGGGCTCATTCACTTCGGGTGGTTCCGTTCCCAAATGAGGCGTAGCCCTTCCAGTGTAAGGTCCTCGTCCACTTCCGAAAGAAACCGTGAGCCGCGAACGATCAGATGGGCCTGTCCGCCAGTCGCCACCGCACGGGTTTCCGGACCCAGTTCGGCGACGAGCCGTTCCAGAATCCCGTCGATCAACCCGACCGAGCCGAAGTACAGTCCGGATTGGATACTTCCGACGGTGTTGGTTCCAATGAGCTTCTCCGGCTCCCGGAAATCCACCAGTGGCAACTTGGCGGTCTTGGAGAACAGAGCTTCGATGGCGATGTTGATGCCCGGGCAGATCACGCCGCCGAGATACCGGCCGCCGGCGGAGACAGCGTCAAATGTGATCGCCGTTCCGAGATCGACGACGACGCACGGGCCACCGTACTTGTGGAACGCCGCGACGCCATTCACGATGCGATCCGCCCCCACCTCGCTTGGATTCTCGTAGGAGATCTTCAGCCCGGTGTTCGTATCCGGCGTCACAAACAGCGCGGTGGTTTGGAAATAACGTTCCGCCATCAGCGCCAAGGTCGAATCGAGGGGAGGCACGACGCTCGCGACAATGATGCCATCCACTTCGGAGAGATCGAACGAGGAGAGCGAGAACAGATTCCGCATGAAGATGCCCCACTCGTCGGCCGTCTGATCGATGACCGTTCTAAGACGCCATCGTCCGGCCAGAGCGCCGCCCGCGAAGGCTCCGATGGTAATATTGCTGTTCCCTACGTCCAACGCAAGCAGCATGGCGTTCCTTTTCAGGCCGGGCGCACTCCGCCCGCAAGAATCACACTCCGCGTGCCGTCGTCCTGTCGCAGAATCAGGAAACCGGAGGAATTGAGCCCTTCAGTGGTTCCGCGCAGCAACGCTTCGCCCTGATCCACCGTGACGCGACGGCCCCGCACGTAGCTCGATGCCTCTGCATAAAGACGGAGGAGTTCGTCTTTGCCGTCTTCCAAGAGAACCCGGCAAAATTCGTCGGTTGCCAGGACCAGACTGCAAAACAGGTCCTCACGCGAATGAGGCCGTCCCGAAACCAATCGGATGGACGTGGCGATCTCCGACAACTCCTGTGGGAAACACGTCTGGTTCACGTTGATTCCGATTCCCGCCACGAAGACGCCGTCGTGCAATTGCACCAGGATGCCGGCGCATTTCCGTCCCGCCGCGATCACGTCGTTGGGCCAGCGCAGGTCGCACACCACGCCCGTGGTCTTCGCGATCGCATCCTGTGCCGAGAGCGCCAGTGCGAGCGCCAGCACTGGGACGGACTCCTGGGGCGGGGAAGCCCGGAGGATGAGGGACAGATACAGGCCGGTTTCCCGTTCCGACATCCATGAGCGGCCGTGGCGTCCCTGCCCGGCGACTTGCTCCTCCGCGACGACGACCGTCCCGGACGGCGCACCTCCAACCGCCAGCCGGACAGCTTCCGTCATGGTAGACCCGACCGTGTCAAACCACAAGACTTGCCGTCCTGGCAGCCTGGAGCGAAGGCGGGCAAGATCGAGTGGCATTGTCAGTTGAGCTTCAGCCGGAAGTTGATATCCACGGCGACGGCTGAATGCGTGATGGCGCCGCAGGAGATGAAGTCGGCCCCGGTCTGCGCGTATGCTCTGACGTTTTCGAGATTGATGCCACCCGACAGCTCGACTTCGGCGCGGCCGGCAATGAATTGGATGTGCTCGGCCACTTCCTCCGGTGTGAAATTGTCCAGCAGAATTCGCTTTGCTCCACAAGCCAATGCTTCTTCGAGTTCGGCGTGACTGTGGATCTCGATCTCAACCGAGAGGCCGGTGCGGTACGCTCGCTCCAAGGCCGCCCGGACGCCCCCGGCGGCGGCGGTGTGGTTGTTCTTGATGAGCACCGCGTCAAACAGGCCCATTCGGTGGTTGTTGACGCCGCCCGCGGCAGCTGACATCTTTTCAAGGCGTCGCAGGCCAGGGGTAGTCTTTCGGGTGTCCAGTATCCGGCACTTGGTGCCCGCGACTTCGTCCACGTACCGCCGCGCAGTCGTTGCTACACCGCTCAGCCGCTGAAGAAAGTTCAGCGCCACGCGCTCGCATTCGAGAAGCGTCCGGGCATTCCCTCGTGCGCACGCTATCTGCTGTCCTGGTTCGGCCCTCTGTCCGCTTGTCGCGGCCACTGTGACCTCTTCGATACCGCCTCGCATCTGATAGATGAGCGGTAACAGTTCGGTTCCCGCCACGACCAGCGGCTCCCGAGCCACGAAGCACCCCTCGGCTTTACGGTCCGCCGGAACGCAGGCCTCTGACGTGATGTCGCCGGGGCCGATATCTTCCTCGAGCGCTCGCCATACGGTTTCGTGAATATCGGGATGCGTGATGTCAAAACTCATCAGGCCGGAAGTCCTTCCAGTGCAGAGCGGCTCTTCTCTAGTTGCGCTTCATAGTCCGCCAGCTTCCTCCGAATGCCATCAACGACCGGTACTGGCGCCCGACTGAGGAAGGTGTCATCGCCAAGCTGCCGCTTCGATCCGGCGATAACCTTCTCAAGTTGCTGGATCTCCTTCTCGAGCCTTTGCCGTTGGGCTTCGATTTGGCCTGCCGGCGCTTGCAGGACGAGATCGAACTCCGGTGTCGAGCGAAGAATCCCGCCGCCTCTCGGGGCCGTGCCCGGACTTAGTTCCAGCCTCACGTTAGCCAGCTTCTGAATGACGTCGATGTGTCGCACGGCCAGGTCCAGAGCTCCCGTTCGCGAGTACAACGTGCCGTCGAGTTGCTGCTTCGGATCGGCTTTCATGTCCGCGCGAAGGTTACGGGCCGCGGTGATGATCTCCTGGAGAATCTCCATCTCTTTCTCGGCGGTTTCGTTTGCCAGTGCAGGATCGGGCTGTGGATACTCTGCAAGGGCGATCGAGACCGGCCGGCCGGTCTTGTCGGGAGTTAACCGCTGCCAAAGTTCCTCGGTCAGGAAGGGCATCACGGGGTGCAGCAGACGCAGCGACATCTCGAAAACGCTCAGCACGTTACGCCAATCATTCGTGAGGCCGGAGTTGTCTTGAAATCGCAGCTTCTTGATCTCGACGTACCAGTCGCAGAACTCGTGCCAGACGAACTGCCACAGGACCTGCGCCACTTCGTGATATCGATACTGTTCGATTGCGCGGTTGGCCGCCTCCGCGCACCGGTTGAGGCGGCTGAAAATCCAGCGGTCTTCGAGCGTCTCGGCGGCGCCTGGTCCGCGTACCTCCGGTTCCACGCCGGAACGCTCCATGTTCAAGTACAGGAAGCGGGCGGCGTTCCAGATCTTGTTGGCGAACGCCCTTGAACTGACCATCCGCTCCTCGGTCAGGACGATGTCGGTGCCCGGAGCCGCCCCCAGCAGTAAGGAGAGCCTGGCCGCGTCGGTTCCGTACTTCTCAGTGACTTCCAGCGGGTCGATTACGTTACCGCGCGTCTTGGACATCTTCTGCCGCTCGGCGTCCCGCACAAGGCCGTGGATGTAGACCTGGCGGAATGGAACGTCGCCCATGAACTCCAGGCCCATCATGATCATCCGTGCCACCCAGAAGAACAGGATGTCGAAACCGGTGATCAGCAAGGAAGTCGGATAATATGTCCGCAGGTCGACGGTGTCGTCCGGCCACCCGAGCGTCGAGAACGGCCAGAGCGCGGAACTGAACCAAGTGTCGAGCACATCGGGGTCTTGCGTGAGCCAGCCGGAACCGCAGTGCACGCATGCTGTCGGAGTTTCGCGGGACACCGTAATGGCGCCACAATCGCCGCAATACCAGGCCGGGATCCTGTGTCCCCACCAGAGTTGGCGCGAGATGCACCAGTCACGGATGTTGTACATCCACTCGTTGTACGTCTTGACCCAATTCTCCGGTACGAACTGCACGCGCCCGTCTTCCACCGCACGGATGGCGGGCTCGGCCAGCGGTTTCATTTTCACGAACCATTGAGTGGAGATGAGCGGTTCGACCACCGTCTTACAGCGCTGGCACTTTCCGATGGCGAGATGGTACGGCTCAATCTTCTCGATGAGACCGAGGTCGTCGAGGTCGGCCACGACTCGCAGGCGGGCCTCGAAGCGGTCCAGGCCGCCGTATCGACCCGCCTCGGCGGTCATTTTCCCGGTCTCGTCGATGACGCGAATCTTAGGCAGGTTATGGCGCTTGCCGGCCTCGAAATCGTTCGGGTCGTGAGCAGGAGTCACCTTGACGACGCCGGTGCCGAACTCGGGGTCTGCCAGTGTGTCCAGAATCACGGGAATTTCCCGGTCCATGAGGGGCAACTGCACCGTTCGGCCGTGCGCATCCCCGTACCGCTCGTCTTTCGGGTTGATAGCGACCGCGGTATCGCCAAGCATCGTTTCGGGCCGGGTAGTGGCAACAACGAGGGCCCGGTCAGATCCATTTACCGGATAGCGGATGTGCCACAGGTTGCCCGCGGTTTCCTCCTTCACTACCTCGAGGTCAGAGAGGGCGGTATGACAGCGCGGGCACCAGTTCACCATGTACTCGCCGCGGTAGATGAGCCCTTTTTCGTACAGGCGAACGAACACCTCACGAACTGCGCGGGAAAGGCCGGGATCCAGCGTGAAGCGCTCACGGCCCCAGTCGCAACTGACGCCGAGCCGGATCATCTGTCGCTTGATGGTATCGCCGTACTCCCGTTTCCAGGCCCACACGCGCCGCTCGAATTCCTCGCGGCCGAGCGTGCGCCGGTCCGTGCCCTCCTCGGCCAGTTTCCGCTCCACCACCATCTGCGTGGCGATACCCGCGTGATCGGTTCCGGGTAGCCAGAGCGTGTTCTCGCCCCGCATCCGGTGCCAGCGGATGGTGACGTCGATCTCGGTGTGTTCCAGCATGTGCCCCATGTGGAGCGAGCCGGTCACGTTCGGCGGGGGGATGACCAGAGCAAAAACGCGCTCCGAGGCTCCGGAGGGACGGAACACGCCGGAATCGATCCACCACCGTGCCCAGTGCGGCTCAAACCGCTGGGGTTCATAGACTTTCTCGATTTGCATCGGGAAATTTCAATATATCACGCGAGTGCCGGCGGACCCTTCGTACGTGCAGACACACCTTCGATATACGGGACAACCGGGAGTAGCCGCTGGTCGTCTATGGCATGGGTGGTTTGTTGAAGGCTGTGAATCCCTGGTAGATCCACATGCCGGCGATAACAAGCAGGAGCGCTGCGGACGTGAAGCCGAACCCTTTGGCCCAAGCCGCGATCCGCTCGACCTTGGAGATGATCTCCCGTTGCTCCCGTTCCTGTTTCGCTTCGACGGGGTCGATGAAAAGCTGGTCCTCCTCCCGCATTCCGGCGAACGATTTCCAGATCAGCAGGGAAATGAAAACGACCGTGATGGCCGCCCAAACAACCAGCAGAATAGTGAGAGATGAAGCACCAAGCATGGATTTCCTCCTGGCCAGGTGTTTTCAGCCCTCATACTGGACCGAAAGACCGTTCATGTCAAGGGGGTAGCGGGAACCGGAGCCGCTGAGAGTCGACTGGAGGGGAAGGATGGGGGCAGGGCGCGCAGCCTGCCCCCGGGAGTGCTTACGCTGTGCGCATCGTCTCGGCCTTGGAGCCGGCCGTCTTTGATGTAATGGCCGCCTGCGCTGCCGCCAGGCGAGCGATCGGCACACGGTACGGGGAGCACGAAACGTAGTCCATGCCCACCCGGTAGCAGAATTCGACCGAGCTCGGCTCGCCGCCGTGCTCGCCGCAGATACCGACTTCGAGGTCCGGCCTCACGCCCCGGCCCAGTTTCACGGCCATGTCCACGAGCTTGCCGACGCCTTCCTGGTCCAGCACCGCGAACGGGTCCGCCTTGAAGATCTTCTTGTTCTCGTAGTCCTTCGAGAACTTGACATAGTCGTCGCGCGACAGGCCCATTGTCGTCTGCGTGAGGTCGTTGGTGCCGAAGCTGAAGAACTCGGCTTCGCCCGCCACCCGGTCCGCCGTCAGCGCCGCGCGGGGGATTTCTATCATCGTCCCGATCATGTACTTCAGATTCTTCACGCCGGCTTTCTGAAGAACTTCCTGGGCTACGCGCTCCACGATCGCCTTCTGGTCTGCCAGCTCTTCGACGCTGCCGATGAGCGGAATCATGACCTCGGGGATCACGTCCACGCCCTTCTTCTTCACCTGTGCGGCCGCTTCGAAGATCGCCCGCGCCTGCATCTCAGTGATCTCCGGATAAGTGATCCCCAGCCTGCAGCCCCGGTGTCCGAGCATCGGGTTGAACTCGTGCAACTGCTCGACGCGGTGCAGCAGCGCCGGCAGATTCTTCTTCAGCTCGCCGACCTTCATGCCGTACTTCTCCGCCATCTCTTTCTTGTCTTTGACGGTGGCGTGCGGCAGCTTGGCGATGTCCACCATCAGGTCTTCCCGCTTCGGCACGAACTCGTGCAGCGGCGGGTCCAGCGTGCGGATCACCACCGGGAAGCCGTTCATCGCCTGGAACAATCCGGCGAAGTCCTTCCGCTGGAGCGGCAGCAGCTTCGCGAGCCCCTTCCGGCGCGATTTCTCGTCCTCGGCCAGAATCATCGCCTGCATGTGCTCGATGCGGCCCGGTCCGAAGAACATGTGCTCCGTGCGGCAGAGACCGATGCCCTCAGCCCCGAATTTCCGGGCGACCTTCGCATCGCGTGGGATGTCCGCGTTGGCGCGCACTCCGAACTCGCCGCGGAACTCGTCCGCCCAGCCCATGAACTTCGCCAACGCACCTGACGACGGATCGGGCTCAACCGTATTCGCCTGGCCGGCGAACACCTCGCCCGTCGTGCCGTCAATCGAAATCCAGTCGCCTTCCTCCAGTACGACGCCCGCGCTCTGCACCGTGAGCTGCTTCTTGCGCTCGTCCACCTGAATCGACTCGGCGCCCGCCACGCACGGCGTGCCCATGCCGCGCGCGACCACCGCCGCGTGGCTCGTCATACCGCCGCGCGATGTCAGGATGCCTTTCGCCACTTCCATGCCGTGGATGTCGTCCGGCACCGTTTCCTTGCGGACCAGCACCACCGGAGACTCCTTCGCCCATGCCACCGCGTCGTCCGCGGTAAAGACAACCTTGCCCACGGCGGCGCCTGGCGAAGCCGGCAGCCCGGTCGCGAGCTTCTTCAAGTTCTTCTTGGAGGCGTTCTCGAGCACGGGGTGCAGAAGCTGGTCAAGCTGCTGCGGGTCCACGCGCATTACCGCCTCTTCTTTGCCGATCAGACCTTCGCCAACCATCTCTACGGCGATGCGGACGGCCGCCGGGCCGGTGCGCTTGCCGTTGCGGGTCTGGAGCATGAACAGCTTGCCTTCCTGGATGGTGAACTCGAAGTCCTGCACGTCGCGGTAATGCTTTTCCAGGTTGGCCGTGATCAGGCGGAGCTGATCGTACACCTCGGGCATCAGCTTCCGAAGCTCGGAGATCGGATTCGGCGTGCGGATGCCCGCCACAACGTCTTCGCCCTGCGCGTTCACGAGAAACTCGCCGTAAAACACCTTCTCGCCCGTCGCCGGGTTGCGTGTGAAGCCCACGCCCGTCGCCGACGTGTCGCCCAGGTTCCCGAATACCATCGTCTGCACGTTGACCGCAGTGCCCAGATTGTCCGCGATCTTGTTCATCTTCCGATAGTGTGAAGCCCGCGGGTTCCACCAGGAGCGGAATACGGCGTTGCGCGCCATCTCGAGCTGCTTGAGAGCGTCCTGCGGGAACGGCTCGCCGGTCTTCTTCTGGACCAGCTTCTTGTAATCGGCAACGATCTCTTTCCAATCTTCGGCCGTGAGGTCGGTGTCGAACTTCACCTTCGTCTTGTGCTTACGCGCTTCGAGGATGTGCTCGAACTCGTCCTTCGGAATCTCGAGCACTACGTTGCCGAACATCTGGATGAAGCGGCGGTAGCAGTCGTATGCCCAACGGGCGTTGCCGCTCTTCCGCGCCAGCGACTCCACCGTGACGTCGTTCAAGCCCAGGTTCAGGATCGTGTCCATCATCCCGGGCATCGAGAACTTCGCGCCCGAACGAACGCTCAGGAGAAGCGGGTTCTGAGGGTCTCCCAGCTTCTGGCCCATCTTCTGTTCCAGGGCCGCCAGGGCCTGCGCCGCCTCTCTCTCGATCTCGGCGGGGACTTTCTTGTCGTTATTGAAGTAGATATTACAGACGTCGGTGGCAATGGTGAAACCCGGGGGGACCGGCACGCCGGCCCGGCTCATCTCCGCGAGGCCTGCGCCCTTTCCGCCGAGGGTGTCTTTCATTGCGCCGTGGCCGTCGGCCGTACCACCGCCGAAGGCATAAACGTATTTAGGCATATTGGTGTCTCCTTAGGAAGTCACGATTTCGGAAAAATCAGCAATCGACGAGAACTCCGTCAGAAGGCTGTGCAGCAATGTAAATCTGTTCCGCCGGATCGCTTCGTCCGGCGCATTCACGAGAACCTTGTCAAAGAAGAGGTCCACCTGCGGGCGGATGCTCGCGATTGTCTTTAGCTTGTTCTCGTAAGTCGGTTCGTTTGATCCAGCAAGTCCGGCAACGATCTTGATAGCTGACAGTGCCTCCCTAAAAGCACCGTATAACTCTCGTTCCGGGCCGGCTTCCAGCAGCCCCTCATCCACTTCGCCGCCGCCAGTGAATTCCGCCTGCCGGAGGATGTTGCGAATCCGCTTGAAACTCGCCGCCAGAGGCTCGAAGTTTTCCGTCGGGCGGACCGCCTGAAGCGCTGCCAGCCGGCTCTCCACATCCACGAGATCGTCGTATCCCGCCGCCAGCACCGCATTGACTTCGTCATAGCGAAAACCGCGAACGTCGCGGAAGTAGTAGCGGATGCGGTCAAGGAGAAACTCACGAAGCTGACCGTCCGTGCCAAGAAGTCGGGAAAGCGCCAGCGGCATGCGGCCTTCTACCAGGATCTTTACCACGCCTTGCGCAGCACGGCGAAGCGCGAACGGATCTTTCGAGCCGGTGGGCATCAGGCCGATGCCGAAGCAGCTCCGGAGCGTGTCAAGTTTGTCGGCCAGCGAAACCACCCGCCCCTCGAGCGTGGACGGAATCGAGTCCTCCATGCTTAGCGGCCTGTAGTGTTCATAGACGGCGCGCCACACAGCTTCCGGTTCACCCTGTGCGCGCGCATAGAGGCCGCCCATGACGCCCTGAAGTTCGGTGAACTCCTTCACCATCTCCGTGGTCAGATCGCACTTGGCCAGTTGCGCCGCGCGCTGCGCTTCCTCCGAGCCGCCGAACTCGCTCACTAGCACCACCACGCGCTGCGTCTTCTCGAGGTAGGAGCCGAGCTGCGCCTGCCAGGTGACGTGCGAGAGGTCGTCGACGCGGTCTGCCAGCTTCTTGTGCTGATCCACGTCCCAGAAAAACCGAGCGTCGTTGAACCGCGCACGCAGCACACGCTCGTTGCCCTTGCGCACCAGCCCGTCCGGGTCGGCGCTTGTATTCATCACCGCGACGAAGTGCGGGGCCAACTTGCCGTCCGCACCTACCACCGAGAAGTACCTCTGGTGATGGCGCATCACCGTCACCAGAACCTCTTCAGGAAGCTCGAGGTACCGTGCGTCGAAACTTCCGAGGATCGGCGCCGGTTGTTCGGTGAGGTATACCAGCGTGTCGAGTAACGCCTCAT
>DATIFQ010000515.1:0-9698 GCA_035455185.1 Bryobacteraceae bacterium
AGGGGCGATCGTGCCGCTGACGTTCGTTCCGCCGTTTCCGGTGTATCCGCCCGAGACAGCGTGGATGCGCGAGCCGAAGACGGACATTCCGGGGCTGGTTCTGAGCGAGCACCGCGAAGGCGGGCGCGTGGCCTATCTGCCCGCTGACATCGACCGGCGGTTCGCCAAGGATCATCTCCCGGATCACGGCAACCTGCTCGCCAATATCGTGCGATGGGCGGGTAAAAGCGACGTTCCGTTGCGCGTCGAGGGACTGGGCCTGATCGACTGCCACCTGTACCGCCAGCCGGGTCGGCTCATTCTGCACGTGGTCAACCTGACCAGCGCCGGAACGTGGCGCGCTCCAATCGATGAGCTGATTCCGATCGGACCGGTGAAGGTGTCCGTCCGTCTCCCGAGCGAGGTTCGGGGCGGGGGAGTTCGTCTTCTCGTTTCGGGGGCGAGTCCCGTATCCGGTGTCCGGGATGGATGGTGCGCGTTTGAGTTGCGCTCCATTCTGGATCACGAGGTGGCGGTGATCGGGTAGTCGCTCCCCCACTTCTGGTTGAATAGGAGTATGGGTACACACCAACCTGGGGGATTCGCGCAGATTGGCGGTCCGCCGGTCCCCTCGCGTCAGAACACCGTCAAGGACCCCGTCTGCCACATGGATGTGGACCCTCGCACGGCCGCGGCAACGTACGAATACAAGGGCGAGACGTACTACTTTTGCTCGGTTCACTGCCAGAAGAAGTTCGCCGCGGACCCCGGCGCCTATCTCGCAGCCAAACCCGAGAAGCCGGAGCCGGCCGGCCGGAAGGATGCCATCTACGTCTGTCCGATGCACCTGGAGGTGCGGCAGATTGGCCCGGGGGCTTGCCCAAAATGTGGCATGGCGCTGGAGCCGGAGATAGCGACCGGCGAGGAGGGGCCGAATCCGGAACTCGTCGACATGACACGGCGGTTCAGGGTGAGCCTGTGGCTGACAATTCCGGTTTTTCTGATTGCGATGTCGGAGATGATCCCGGGCCAGCCGGTGCAGCGGGCCCTCTCCCAGCAGATGCTGAGCTACATTCAGCTCGCGCTGGCGACGCCAGTCGTACTCTGGGGAGCAAAGCCTTTTTTTGAAAGAGGTTGGGCGTCAATTATCAACAGAAACTTGAACATGTTCACGCTGATCGCCATCGGTATCGGGACGGCGTATCTGTACAGCGTGGCGGCCACACTCGCCCCAGGCCTGTTTCCGGAGTCGTTCTACGGGCACGGCGGCGGTCCGGCGGTCTATTTCGAGGCAGCGGCGGTAATCACGACTCTGGTGCTGCTGGGTCAGGTTCTGGAACTGCGGGCGAGAGAGAGGACGGGAAGCGCGATCAAGGCGCTTCTCGGGTTGGCTCCAAAGATGGCGCAGTGGCTGCTGCCGGACGGCTCTGAGGAGAAGATTCCGCTCGAGGCGGTTCATCCCGGATACAAGCTGCGGGTGCGTCCGGGCGAGAAGGTGCCGGTGGACGGCGTAGTGATCGACGGATCGAGTTCGGTGGACGAGTCGATGATCACAGGCGAGCCGATCCCGGTGGAGAAGGCGGCGGGCAGCCGGGTCACCGGCGGCACGCTGAACGGCACGGGCAGTTTTGTCATGCGGGCCCAGCGCGTCGGCAGTGAAACGCTGCTGGCGCAGATCGTGCGCATGGTCGTCGAGGCGCAGCGGTCCCGGGCGCCGATCCAGCGGCTGGCCGACGTCGTCTCGGGCTACTTTGTGCCGATCGTGGTGCTGGTGGCAGTGATCACGTTTGTGGTCTGGGCGCTCGTGGGGCCGGAACCGACGATGGCGTACGCGATCGTCAACGCGGTAGCGGTGCTGATCGTCGCCTGCCCGTGCGCACTCGGGCTTGCGACCCCGATGGCGGTGATGGTCGGGACGGGACGCGGGGCGACGGCTGGTGTGCTGCTGAAGAATGCCGAGGCGCTCGAGCTTCTGGAGAAGGTCGACACGCTCGTGGTGGACAAGACCGGCACTCTGACCGAGGGGAAACCGGCGCTCGCGTCGGTAGCGACGCTTCCAGGGGTCAAAGAGTCGGAACTCCTGCGGCTGGCGGCGGGGCTGGAACGCGGAAGCGAACACCCGCTCGCAGCCGCTATCGTCGCCGGCGCGGAGGCTCGCGGACTGAACCTCCCGGCTGTGGAGGGGTTTCGCTCTCTCACCGGACGCGGAGTTGCTGGGGTGCTGGAAGGGCGCGATGTTGCGCTTGGTAATCCTCTTTTATTCAGTGAATTAGCGATAGAATCTCGCGTTTTTGACGAAACGGCCGAGAAGTTGCGCGGACAAGGGCAGACGATCGTCTACGTGGCTGTGGACGGGCGCCCGGCAGGGCTGCTCGGCGTCGCTGACCCCGTCAAGAAGTCGGCCCGGGAGGCCATCCAGCTCCTGCACAAGGAAGGGATCCGGGTCGTCATGGCGACCGGCGATAACCCGACAACCGCGGGGGTGGTGGCGCGGGAACTCGGCATCGACGACGTGCGCGCGGGGGTCCTGCCGGACCAAAAGAGCAACGTCGTAAAGCAGCTTCAGGCGGAGGGCCGGGTGGTCGCGATGGCGGGAGACGGGATCAACGACGCCCCGGCGCTCGCCCAGGCCCATGTCGGCATTGCCATGGGAACCGGGACTGATGTCGCCATGGAAAGCGCGGGTATCACGCTGGTGAAAGGCGACCTGCGCGGCGTGGTCCGCGCCCGCAAGCTGAGCCGTGGCACGATGCGGAACATCCGGCAGAACCTGTTCTTCGCGTTCGCGTACAACACGCTTGGAGTGCCGGTCGCGGCCGGGGTGCTCTACCCGTTTTTCGGCCTGCTGCTCAGTCCGATGATCGCCAGCGCGGCGATGACATTCAGCTCGGTTTCAGTGATCAGCAACTCGCTTCGTCTGCGGAGATTGAAACTCTGACAGGCTGTCTCCGCCCGGTCACCGCAGAAGCCGGGCGACGGACTCGCGGAGCGGGGTGGGCAGTGTGCGCAGGAGGTCCGCGTCAAGATCCGGGTGGATGGTGTGGGGCGAAGTCACGGACGCTGCCGCGACAAGCGCGCCGAGGTGGTGCGCTTCGACGAGTGGCAAACCAGCCGCCAGTCCCGCGATCACTCCCGCCAGATGGGCGTCGCCCGCGCCGGCCGTACCCTTTACGGGGACGGCAGGCACTCCGACATGGCGGAGCCGTTCGCCGTCCCACGTCCAGCTTCCATCCCGCCCCGCGGTGACTAGGAGCGCGATCTGCGGATTGAGCGCGCGCAGGCGCTCGACCGCCGCCGCGGCGATTTCCTCCGGCTGACGGCCTGCACTGGCGAGTCCCGCCGCCACCACGGCCTCGTCGCGATTGAGGGCGAGCAGGTCGATGCGGGAGATCAGCCCGGAATCGATGGCTCCCGGCAACTCGACGGAGGTGAACGAGGCGACGCGGAAAAATCCGTGCGCCGTTCCTAACCGCAGCAGCGTCGTGCGGGCTTCGATCGGCACTTCGGGGGCCGCCAGAGCCACGCCGCAACCTTCGTAGCGCTGAAACTCGGGCTCCACCCGCAGCACGTAGGCCGCGTCAACGCGGGAGCAGGCCGAGTCGTTCGTGGTCATGTTTCCGCCGCTGCCGTCCGGATACACGAAACAGAACGAGAACAGCGTCGGGGCGTCCGGTTCCCTGATGACGTGCCGGAGATCAAGCCCTGCTTCGGCCATCTCCACGAGCAGGCGCTCTCCGACGTCGTCATTACCGATCTTGCCGACGGGGATGGTTGCGAAATCCCGGCCGAGCAGCCGGCTGACGTAGTGGGAGATGATATGCAGCTTGCAGTAGTCACGCTGGTTCAGGAAACGCCCGCCGCGGCTCTCCTCGCGGCCGAGCGTCTCATTGCCGTCGAGCGCGAAGAAGCGGCCGGAGCCGATGCCGCCGACGCCGATCATGGCGCGGTAGAGGAGTCCGCCGGGAGGAATTCGAAGGGCGGTCATGCTGTACGGTCCGGGGCCGAAAGGCCGAGATCCCACTCGGGGTGTTCGCTGACGGGGTGGGACGCCGTCGCGATGGTCGCGGTAATCAGCGCGTCGGGGTGTTCTTGTAGCAGCGTGATCGGGTACTCGGTGGTAAGAGGACCGAACAGAGCCACGCGGAGCGCGGTTTGTTTCCATGCGCCAGTGTCGCTGAAGAGGCGCACCTTCTTCGCCGAGAGACACTCTTTGATGCCGAGCGTGACCGACATCGGCGGAACGAACTGGTAGGCGCTGCCGAAGGTGCGTTGAGCGAGGGCGAGAATCGTGTCGAGGTTGTTGTCCTGGACCCGCACGGTGGAGTTGCGCAGATCGTCGAGCGTGATCCGGCTGAACGGATGCCGACGCGTCTGGTTGTAGGCGATGTGGCCGTCCTGTCCCCAACCGCCATAGGTGATGTCGACCGGCGCCGCCCAGATCTTCCGCCGCACCTCCTCGACGTTCCCAGCGTTCAGCCAGAAGCGGTTTGATTCGGGAACTGCAAGCGCGGAGTCCACCGGATCATAGAAATGCTTCTCCATGAAGCCGCGGAAGCTGTAGGGATGGGCGCGGGGCAATTCGCGGCCCTGCCAGTCGAGACACTCGTCCATGTGGAATACGACGAAGTTCTTCAGGCTGACCCCTTCACGATTGACGAGACTGGTGAACGGCTGGTACCAGCAGGCGGGACCGCACGGGATGATCGCCCGTGTCGCCTCGCCTCGGGAGTTGTGAAGGCGGATCTCGTCCACCAATTCCCGGGCCATGATGCGGCCCATTTCTTCGGAGTCCCGGCAGAGACGGAACTGCACCTTGCGGGCGGGATGGGTTTCGAGTTGCTGGTAGGGGATCCTGCACCACTGGTACAGGTCATAGGGTGTGAAGTCCGCCATGGCTCTTGAGAGAACAGAGTATCAGCTTGAACGGCGCGAGGTGGACTGCCTCTGAGGGCTGCAGCGGCTGCAATCACGCGAAGGGCGCAGGACGAAAGACGGAAAGAATCTCCTCGATCATCGCCTCGCGGGAAGCGTAACGCGTCTCGTCGTAACAGCCGAGCGGGTTCTCCAGCACGTTCACTAGGCACTTGTTGCAGTAAGTGCAGGGCCGGTCGGGCCGATCCTTGCCCGAGGCGAAGACGTGTGCGAGGTCATTGTTGGCGATTAGCGGACGTGCGATGGTGACGGCGTCGCACACGCCGTTCTCTAGGGCCTGGCGAATGAAGGAAGCCGTCTGGAATCCGCCGGTGCACAGAACGGGAATCCCGACAGCCTGCTTGACGGCGATCGCGTCCGGGATGTTGATGCCCTCGATGGTTTCACCGCGGGCCTTGATCCACACAGAACGATAAAGCTGGGCGGCCGGACCGCTGCGAAACGTCAGATAGTTGCGGAGGGCTCCGGAGCCGCTCGAAAGCATACTGTCGTAGGTCTTGACCGCTTCTTCGACAGGGAAATCGCCAGGCGGATTCTTAGGGTGCGGAAAGGCGCTTCCGGAAGAAACGTGGATGGCGTCCACGCCCGCTTCTTCCAGCCAGCGACAGACGTTCAGGGAATCCTTGATGGTGTTGCCGGGTGATTCCCATGGTACGAGCGCGTTGTTGAACTCGGTTGTGCTGAGTTTCGCCTGGAGGTGGAAATCCCGCCCGACCTCGGCCCGGATGGCGGCGACGACTTCCAGAAGAAAGCGAGCGCGGTTGTGAAGAGAGCCACCATATTTGTCCTTCCTGTCGTTGATCGCGGAGCTTAGGAACTGGGTAAACAGGTAACCGTTGGCGGCGTGCAACTCTACTCCGTCCAGACCTGCTTCCCGCGCCCGGCGCGCACCGGCAGCGAATGCATCGACCGTCTGGCGAATCTGTGCAAGGGTCATGCGCTCGCACTCAAAGCCGTGAAAAGGCTCCGGCCTGTCGGTGGAGCTGAGCCCTTTCGCGTACTCGATGCCGCCGATGTCGCGCTGGCGGCCGGCGTGGCTCAACTGAAGGATGAACTTGCAGTCATGCTCGTGAACGCGCCGGCCCAACTCGCGCCAGAACGGGATGCGGTCGTCGCGATCGATTGCCGCATAGTTCGGGATGATACGGCCGCGCATCTGGACCGGGACAAACGACGAAATGATCGCACCAACACCTCCCCGCGCAAACTTCAGTTCCCAGTTGATCCGTGCGGGGTTGCCGGAGCCGTCATAGTTGTCGAAACGGCCGGCCATGTTTGATCGAAGGATCCGGTTCTTGACGGTGAGATTGCGGAACGGAAGCGGCTGAAAGAGGATATCTTCCGGCATGAGCCCAGTGCCTCCTCTGAACGAGATAGGCCCATGGTAGCAGGTGGCTAGCGCGTGCAGCCCGCGAAGACGTTCAGTACGGCAGGCGGCCGACACGCCCCGGCAGAGGGACGCCGCGGCTTTTCTGGCTCGGCTGTGGGCCTTCGTTGCCGGTGGAGGCGGTCGGTCGGGGCATCAGGGCACCGCTGAAGTTGACTTCCTCGAGGGTGAAGGAGATCGGCCGGTCGAGGACCATTTCGATGGTGGTTCCGCGGGCGAGGATGGCGTCGGGCCCCCGGGACAGGAGAACGCCCATGAGACCGGCAGTCGCTCCGGCGGCAGCTCCGATTCCGGCGCCCATGCCCGCGTGTCCCGCACCGGCTCCAGCGATTACGCCGACCGACGCTCCGGCGGCGGTGGCCTCACCGACGCTTCGAGCGTCGCCGCTCTTGTTTCCTTCGCTCTTGATTTTGCCTTCCGTGCGGTCCAGTTCCTCACTGGAGCGGCCGTCAAGGCTCCCTACACGGGCGCGAAAATCGCGGGTGACGCCGTTCGGCAGGGTCAGCGAATCGAAGCGCAGGTACAGCTCTCCCCGGCCCTTCACCCGGCCGGGCCGCTTCACCTGGGTAATGGTTCCGGCGACATAGCTCCCCGGCGGGATCACCACACGGCCGTCGGCGAGAATGGGGAAGACGGTCTCCAGGTACACACGGTCACCCTCGGCGGAGTGCTTGGTGCTGACACTGTTGATCAGGCTCAACGGGATGCGGGTGCCGGATTGGATGACGAGGCTGCCTGGCTCTGGTGCTTCGGCCTTCGGCCAGCCCTTTTGTGTTTCGCCCTCCGCCGCCGGCTGGGTTTGCCCCACCAGCGACAGAGTAAGCATGGACAACAAGATCACACAGCGGCCCCACATAGCTGGGGATCCTCCTCTTGGCTTTATTTTAGCCCACATAGGGTTAAACGCACGGCCGCGGAGAGTCGTTGCGGCGGTTTTCTGACGCGGCCGGTACGTTCGTGGCACAATTCCCGTTATGCTGACGGTTCGACGGTTCTTTCTCCTCTCTCTGCTGTTTATCCTGATTTCGGCCCCTCCAGCGCTCACCGCCGACTTGTTTCGTGACGATTTTTCGAAATTTCCCGCCGGATGGCTCACGCAGCCGATCGGTCAGATCAACGCGGCCATCCAGGAATATCACTACTTGCCGCACCGGGGTGTGCCGCTGGGGCTCTGGGAGAACGCGCTCTGTCACATGGATGCGTGGCTGATCAGCGAGGAGGATGGCAAGGCGTATCTGGAACAGGCCCTCGTGAACGACCGGCCACGGCAGGCGAACCCGATCTTCGTGACAGGCGATCCCGAGTGGACCGACTACACCGTCGAAGCGAAAGTGAAGCCGCTGCTCCGTTCCGACATGGCCGGGCTGGTTTTCCGGTATCACACCAATCGGCACTACTACCTGTTCGCCCTCACCGGGGGGAACCAAGCGCGCCTCGCGGTGCGCCTCCCGATCGAGAAGACCTTCCGCATCGCGGAATGGCGGGAATTGGGCCGAGCCGAATTCAACTATGACGCCCGCGTGTACCACACGCTCAAGGTTGAGAATGCGGGGCCGCGGATCAGGGCTTCGATCGACGGCAAGGTGCTGATCGAAGCCGAGGACGGCGAGATTCTCAAGGGCAAAGCGGGGTTGACCTCGAACATCCCCGCGCGCTTTCAGGATTTTGTCGTCACCGTACCGGATGCCGTGCGTTCCGGGATCGATGACCGCATCCGGAAGCGGGAAGCCGAACTGGCGCGACTCCGTTCGGAGAACCCCAGACCGAAGCTGTGGAAGAAGTTCTCGACGCCGGTCTTCGGAGCCGGGCGGAACGCACGTTTCGGAGATCTTGACGGCGACGGGAAACTCGACATGCTGATTGCGCAGAATGTGCGCCGCTTCCCGTACGACGCCGCACACCTGACGTGTCTCACTGCCGTCAACTTCGACGGCAAGGTTCTCTGGCAGTCCGGCAAGCCCGACGCGCGCAACGGGCTACTCACATACGACAACCCGTTTCAAATTCACGACATCGACGGCGATGGGCGCGCCGAGGTTGTACTCGTCAAGGATTTCCTGCTCCAGGTACTCGACGGCCGAACGGGAAAACTGATTCAACGAGTGCCGACGCCGCAGGCCCCAGAGGGGGACCGCAACCAGGTTTACGAGAATGTGAGCGGCGATTCGATCGCCTTCGTCAACGTCCTCGGCGACCCGCGGCGGCACGAGATCCTTTTCAAGGATCGCTACCGGAACTTCTGGGTCTATAACAACAAGCTGGAGTTGCTCTGGACAGGCTCGGGGCAGACGGGGCACTATCCTTACCCATTCGACGCGGACGGCGACGGTCGCGACGAGATCCTGATCGGCTACGCCATGTGGGACCACGACGGCAAGCCACTCTGGAGCCACGACAAGACGCTGAGGGATCACGCCGACGGCATCATGATGGCCAACCTCAGTCCGGATCCGAAGGCCGAACCCCGCGCTTACGCCGGCGGAAGCGACGAAGGCTTCCTGATGTTTGACGTTCGCGGCACGTTATTGAAGCACGTGCGTCTGGGCCACGGCCAGAGCCCGGTCGCCGGCAAGTTTCGGCCCGATGTTCCAGGCTTGCAATTCGCTACGGTGAACTTCTGGTACAACCCGGGGATCGTCACAATGTTCGACTGGGACGGAAACACCCTGGCTCAAGAGGAACCCATTCATTCGGGAAGCGTCATGCTGCCGGTGAACTGGCGCGGCGACGGACAGGAGTTCATCCTGCTTTCCGGCAATTCACGCGAGGGCGGCATGATCGACGGGCATTTACGCCGTGTGGTGATGTTTCCGGAAGACGGTCACCCGGATCTCACGGCGTATGTCGCCGACGTGACGGGCGACCCTCGCGACGAAGTGATCCTCTGGAACGAAACCGAAGTCTGGATCTACACGCAGGACCGCCCGTTTACCGGTAAGCGGATCTATGCGCCCATCCGTAATCCAGACTACAACGAGTCGAACTACCGCGTGGCCGTTTCACTGCCTCGGTGGGTGGATCGGTGAGGGGAAGGAACTCCGCTCCCTGACGGTCGCGGTTCCTTAACGGCAGTGCGGGTTAGCATAATGGAGTCATCTTATGCGCAATCTTCGAGTTGCATCGGTTCAGTTTGAGTGCAAGCCGGGAGACAAGACCGCGAACCTCGCAACGATCCGGCGCTTCGCCAAAGAGGCAGCCCGCGCGGGCGCCGAGATCCTCGTGACGCCCGAGTGTTCCATCACGGGCTACTGGTTTCTGCGGAATCTCGGACGCGAGGAGTTTGCCGCGCTCGCAGAGCCGGTCTTCGACGGTCCTTCGTCCCAGGCTCTGATGGCAATGTCGAAGGAGTACGGCATGACCATCGGCGCGGGGTTGATCGAGCGCGGCGATGACGGCAAGT
>DATIFQ010000516.1:0-8676 GCA_035455185.1 Bryobacteraceae bacterium
TCAGAGATGACATCGTCACTCCAACTCGAGGACTGCGAGCCCGTAGATACCCGTCTCGCTGGTCTCGAAAGCGACACGAGATCCCGCGGCGCTGGAGAACCGGAGCGGCTTCATGTCCCCCAGAGTTCCGCTGTATCGTATGCTCTTCACTTTCCTGCCTGCGGGGACTGCAGCCTCCACTTTGAGGCTGCGTAGCGGCGTCACATCGCCATCCAGCGTGACGTTGTAATTCACCAGGTGTACCAGCATCCTCTCTCGTCCGGCGGAGAGCATCGAGGTGATCTCCACGTAAGGCTCGGAGCTCGTCAGGCGCGTCAGCTTTCCGGGCAGAGACGAGACAATCTTCTCAGCGACGCCCTCGAGAATCTTCCGCAGCTCGGGGTCGATGCGATTTCGTGTGTAGCCTTCGGGGATATCCGCGAATACGTCCGCCATTGTCGGGCCGAAGGTCGTGTACTCGCCCTTCGCCTTCATCGGGATCAAGTACCGCGAGGCGGGGATGGGAAGCGGAACGAAAAGCGCGCGCCCTTTTCCGCGTTTTCTGTCCAGTGCCTGACCGGGAAACGTGGACGCGCCGAAGAGCCGGGCGAGGGGAACCGTCGCCTGAGGGACGTTGTATTCATCCTTGACGCCGGATTTCCCAAGGACGAGGACGCTGCCGCCCTCTTCCACATACCGAACCAGAGCTTCCTGCTTGGGCCGGCTGAGGAGCGGAAGATACGGGACCACAATGAGGTCGAAGCGCGAGAGGCCTCCTCGCGTGGGGTCGTCCTCCACGATCATCACGTGCGCGATGCCGCGGTCGGCCAGCACCCGCGAGGTGCTAAAGGCGAAGCTCAGCTCGTCGGCGAGGTACTGGTTCACTGACGCAAGAACGGCGACGTTGCTGTGAAGTTGCGCGGTCAGCAGGCTCGGCTCATTCGCGGCCAGGAAATTGTGAATCCGTGTCGCGCCGGGAGGAGTCTCGCGCTTCTCCCGGAAAACGGCGTGGTTCGCCGCCGCCTCGGCGATGTTGATCTGCGCCATCGCGCTCAGGCACTTCTCGGTCGGGTTTGGGAACACCGGCGGCGTAATCTCGGTGGCATAGACGATGACCGGCTTCCCGTGCGTGGCGGCCGCGAGATATTTCAGCGCCGGGCTATTGGTGATCTTGACTCCCTGCTCGTTCTTTCGTGGTGCGCTGTCAAGAAACTCCTGGATCTCGGAGTAGACGAAATCGTCGTAGCCATCGCGCCCCAGCATTTCGATATTGCCCGCGGCGTCGTACGCGATCGGGCCGTAGCCGAACCCGCCGAAGACGTTGCCGGAAATCATGAAGTGGGGGTTGTACTTTCGGGCCACGCTACGCAGCCGCTTGTGAAACTCGGCTACGGCATGTCCTCGAAATGCGATCCACTCCATCCAGAAGGGGTCCCCGCGCTTCTCCGGGAGGCGGATCTCGCTGTAATCCGCCGTGCCGTACTTCGCTCGTGCGGCTTTCGCGGGCAGGTTTGTTGAGAGGTAGGAGACGAAGTTGCGCCGGCAATAGCCGCAATAGCAGGTTCCGCCGGCGATCTGCGTCCAGTCCACATAGGAACCGTCAATCCCGGTCTCGGCCTGGGCGCGGATCCGCCCCTCCAGCATCCGGACGTAGTCGGGATTGTTTGGACATCCCCATGTCTCGAAACCCCGTCCGGTCTTCCGACCGTACGGCGCGTAGCGGTAGAAGGGAAAGGTCCCGTCGGGCCGAATCGTGATCCAAGTCATGGGCGATTCGGACGGCTTGGGACCGACGTAGTCCTCGAACTGCTGCCAGCGCTCGTTGAAGAACTTGAGCACATGGAGTTGGTCCTTCCGGGGCTGCGACTCTCCGGTGTCCGACTCGCCGTTGAGGGAACTGGACAGGTAGCGAAGAACGATGTAGCCCTTATCGTGATAGCTCCTGTTGAACGCCCGGGCCTTCTCCATCCCCTCGTCGAACTCAGTTCTGGTGATGGTCTCGAAGTTCGGCGCGCCGGAGCCAAAGGTGATGGTGAACCGATTCTTCTCGAGAAAATCGAGGTCCGTACGGTGCCCGAGGCGCCAGTGGCCCCAGTCTATGCTTGGTTTCCAGAGTTGCTGGGTATTCAACCGGCTCTCGGCGCAGACGACTACCGGAGCAAGCACAAGCAGGGTAAGAGCGAGATGACGGCGGGTTGCCGGCGAAGATTGCATCAGACTATGCTCCTTTGGCGTTCTTAACGCGGTTCCTCGACAGGGACCATGCGGTCCGCTGCAACATCCGTGAGCTTCTGTACGATTCCGCTCGGCCACCGGATTTCGACGGAAGCGGCCTTGGTCTCCTGACCCAAACCGAAATGCACGCGGCGATCACTAGAGGAAATGAAGCCGACGCTCACGGTGACGTGATTGTAGAGCGTCCGGCCCGACGGCGTCGTGACCTTGATCTTCGCCCCAATGGCGTCGCGATTGCTCTTGGCGCCCGTCAGCTTGAAGAGTAGCCAGTGCTGGCCGTTGTCGGCCGAGTTAAACAGAATCCGGGGCTTCTCGTTGAGGGAAGTCACCACGAGGTCCATGAATCCATCGTCGTTCAGGTCTGCGAAGGCCGATCCCCTCTGATAGCCGACGCGCAAGAAGTCGTCGCCCATTTCGCGGCTTACGTCGATGAACTGCTTACCGTCGGTGTTCTCAAACATCGTATCGTGCTGCGGGGAGGACGCCCCCAGATTATCAACATCGCCGTTGGCAGAGTACAGATCCTTCCATCCATCGTTGTTGTAGTCGATGAAACCGTTGCTCCAGCCCGAACGCGAGCCGCTCAGGGTCAGGATCTTCGAAGCTGGAGAGACATACTGAAACGACTTACCGTGGAGGTTCCGGAACAACGCCCAAATTTGTTTCATCAGGTTGTTGTAGAAGATATCCACCCAGCCGTCGTTGTCGTAATCTTTCACATCGCAGCCCATCGCCGACACGGTAGCCCCCGTGTCGTTATAAGCGACGCCGTACAAGAGGCCCACCTCTTTGAATGTGCCGTTCCCCTGATTCAGGTAGAGAAAATTGGGTTCCGTGTCGTTGGCGATGAACACGTCCGTCCACCCGTCGTCGTTGAAGTCGGCAATGCCTATACCCATCCCTTTCCCGAGCGACTTGCCGAAACCGGACTTGTCCGTCACATCCTCGAACCGTCCGCCACCCAGGTTGTGGTAGAGCCGGTGCGGGACACGGACGTAGGTTTTTGGGTGGCAGTAGACTTCGACGTTGCCCTGGGCACAACGCTTGTCGGCTTCGGGAGTCCAGAGGGTGTAATTGGAAAGCACGAGATCGAGAAGCCCGTCGTTGTCGTAATCGAACCATGCCGCCTGCACGCTCAAAGTGTCCGGCGGCTTCTGGCCCAGGCCGGAACTATCCGTCACGTCGACAAACGAACCGTCTCCCCGGTTGCGATAGAGCGTATTCTTCCCGGTGTTGCAGACGAAGAGATCTGTGTGGCCATCGTTGTCGAAATCCCCAGCGGCTACTCCGTAGCTGAAATCCAGATTCGAGCCGCTGAGCCCGGCTGTCGAAGTCACGTCCTTGAAGTTGCCGTCTCCCTCATTCCGAAGCAGGCAGTGATAGAAAGACGGATCGTCCTTCTTCAATTCCGGCAGCTTGGCTCCATTGGTGAAGTAGATGTCCATCTTTCCGTCGTTGTCGTAGTCCAGGATGGCGATGCCGCCGCACATCGGCTGCTGGAAGTATTTCCGGCCTGTGTAGTTGTTGTTTGTGAAATAGGAGACCTTCGACCGCGGGTAGACGTCCGTGAAATGGGGGCGCTTGGCTGCCGTTTCGGGCCGCCTCGCGGAAAGCGGGAGCCAGACGGCGGATGCCACCACGAGAAGCAATCCTGTGCGGGCGTACCAGCCTACGCGCCGGCCGCTCACTGTTTTGACTCCACCGCGCACCCGGGGAAAAGGAGCCGCTCCAATCCGGTCTGGCAAGCGCACTCCGGATCGGAGCTAGGGGTTCCGGCCAATCGCGCCTGAGCACATCGCAAAGCGGAGTCCTCGGACCCCAGCGCGACAGCCGTCTGAAGCTTCTGGCGAGCCTCGCGAGGCCTGCCGGATCGTTCCAACAGCAAGCCGTGAGCGAGGTAAGCCTGATCCAGCTCCGGCCAACGCGACTCGACTTCCTTGAATGTTTTCTCCGCTTCAGCGACTCGATCCACCAGGCCCAGTACAATGGCTTTCGTAAGGGGGAGGCCTGAGTCCTCGGGATTCGACCGGATCGTCCGATCGAGCAGGCTCAGCGCATCGTCCTTTCTGTCGAGTCGCAGCAGCAACAGAACGGCCCGTTGCACAACCGGCGGTCGCGAGGACCCTTGGCTGAGCCCCTGGTCGAGTGTCGTCAGCGCTTCGGCCCTGCGTCCCGTTGCCTCGAGAATGCTGGCTTTCAGGAGCAACCCGTCCCCCGTCAGTTCTTCTGCCGGGATCTTCTCGAGGTATTGCAGCGCCGCCTGGGGTCCGTCCAGGTAAAGGAGGGCGGTCGTCAGTTCCAGGCGCGCCGCGGGCCTTTCTTCGACGGCGCGCTGTAGAAATTCCCGCGCCAGTTCGTATTCCCCCGAACTGAGGAGCACGGATCCTGCATCTTCCCGGACCTTGCCGTCGGCGTTGAGCGTCAACAGAACACGAAATTCCCGAAGGGCTTCTTCCTTCCGGCCGTCTGCAAGCAGGAGGCTTGACAGATGAAGCTGATACTCCGGATGGTCCGGATGGGCGCTGGCCTCGCGGCGGAGATGGCCGATCGCGCGCTCCCTCTGCTCTCGGGCCGGCAGAGTCGCCAGCTCAATCATTCCCAGTTGCTTCCGGTACATGGGACGTCCTGGCGGGCGGATCTTCCGGTACTTCTCGAGATAAACCTGGGCCTCCTCTTCGCGTCCCGCCGCCACCAGGGTGCGGCCCAAATGCATCACGACCTCCGGATCGTCGGGGTCCTTGGCCAGAGACTCGCGAAAGGCCTTCTCCGCTTCGGCGTGCCGTTCCAGGGCAAGGTGAGCCATGCCGATCAGGTCAGGAATGCGAGCGCTTTCCGGAGCTAGGCGCTTGGCGGCCTCCAGATCCGCCAGCGACTCGGCCATTTGCCCATTCCGCTGGAGCATCCAACCCCGAGAGTAGCGAATCGCGGCAGAGTTGGGGTCAAGGCGGGCAGCTTCGGTCAGATGGGCGAGAGATTCCTGAGGCTCGTCGTGCCAGAAGACCTGGGCGTAGACGTAATGCCCTAAGGGATCCTTGGGATATTTCGCCAGATACCAGGCAAGTTCCTTGCGGGCCTCGTCCCGCCGTGTATCGGTATGTCCGTACGCCCGGGCCCGATCTCTCCGGGTGGCATCATCGCTTGGCCGGAGCCGCAGATAGTCGTCGTAGGCTTTCGCGGAATCTTCGTAATAGCCGGCATCCTCCGCCGCCCGGGCCATCAGCAGGAGAATGTCGGCGTCTCCGGGAGCTTTTCGCTGCGCTTGTGCCAGAAAGAAAACAGCACGCACAAAGTCCTGGCGTGCGGCACAAACCTTCCCTAGTTCCAGCAGCACGCCGACGTCGCCCGGACGGATTTTAAGCGCGGTCTCCAAGGCCCGGATGGCTCGATCGTAGTGTTGTGCGCGGGCAGCGGCCCGGCCAAGTTGAAAGAGAATGTCATAGTCGCCGGGCCGATCGGCCAGCGCGCCATTGAATGCCGCCTCCGCCCGATCGTACAGGCCGAGCCGGCCGCAGGTGAGGCCAAGTACATAAAGCAGTCGCGGGTCGCCCCCTGCCTGTTTTTCGACGGTGTCGAGCATCGTGCGGGAAGCGGAAGTCTGTCCGGCCCAGTGCAATGCCTCAGCCCGCAGCAGCGAGACCATCGGGCCGGTTTCCTTCACTCGTGCAAGGTATTCCAGCGCCTTCTTCCCTTGTTTTTGTTCCGCTGCAAGACGGGCCAACTGCAAGTTGGCATTGCCATGGGCGGGGTTTAATCGCAAGAGCTTTTCGAAACAGGCGTGGGCTTTGTCCGGCTTGCCGCAAATTATGTAGTGGTTGCCGGCGTTGTTCAGAAGGGCGGAAGAGGCGGTACCCTTCGCCAGCGCGGCCCGATAGTAACGTTCGGCCTCATCACACTTTCCTTCCGCGTCCAGACGTGCTGCCTCACGCAGGTCCTGGGGCTGTGCATCCGCTGCGGGGGGAACGACAACCGCCATCCCCAGCAACAAAATCACGCTGCTGGCTTCCCTGAGCATTCGGACTCAATCTTATCTGGATCTGCGAAGGTGCTGCAAACCACAAAAAAGCCCCCTCCGCGCCGGTAGGGGCGAGAGGGGGCTTCGAGACTCCAGACTCAACAAAGGCTCTAGAACTCGATGCGAGCTCCCAGTTGGACGCGCCGTCCGAAGGTCAAACCCGCCTGGTTGGTGCTTTGGCCAAAATGGCTGTCGTCGAACTCGGTGGACGGGTCACCCCAGCTCATGTTGTTGAGTAGATTGAAGGCGTCTGCTTTCAACTGTGCCTTGACTCTCTCCGTGATATTGAAGTCCTTCGAAAGGGAACCATCCAATTTGAGAACCCCCGGCCCGTAAAGACCAGGGAAGTCCCATGGATTGGTGCGAGGTGTGAAGTCCGGCAGCCTCTCGAACCCTGAGGTCTTGAACCACTGCTGAGCAGTTGGGTTATCCACTTTGGGGTCGGAGCCGTCCCACAGCATCCCGCCGAATCTCAGCAAGTTGCCGGAACGCCAGAACAGCACCGGGCTCAATTTCCATCCGCCCAGTATGGCGTCCACCACCCGTGGCGCAGCGTTCATGTAGGCTCGCCCTTTCCCAAGCGGAACGTCCCATGTGCCTGCCAAGGTGAACCGCTGGCGGTACAGGCTCGGGTTCTGCCAGCTGAACTTGCGCTGATAATTGGCGATGTCGTCGTAGAACTCCTCATCTTTCTCGACATGGTAGCTGTAGCCCAGCAGCATCGACAGCCCTTGGCTGTAATTCTTCTGTAGTTTGATCTGTAACGCCTGATACTTCATGGAGCCGGCTTTGAGCCCATCCACGACAGTAATATCGCCGTATTGTGGATAAGGCTTCGCCATGCTGGTCACGCCCACTTGCGGCTGATAGCGGAGCTGTCCAGGAAACTTCTCGACCGGCAAAATGCCAAAGAAGGGGTTATCCATCACCGCAAGCGTCTGTTCCTTGTAGGTGTAGCCAATCTGTGGATCCACCTGGTTGATGTTGTAGTCTGTCTGGAACACCTGACTGGTCCGGTTCAGAAAGTAGGTGACATCCACCACCATCGAACCCGGCAGTTGACGTTGTACGGAGACGTTGATTCGGTCGCTGTTGCTACGCCTCCGGTCGGGGTTGAAATAGAACAGGGAATTCCCCAACATGGTGTAGATGCCGAGACTCTTGTCGTACGAGGGAGCAATGGGGTTGGAAGCAGGGAACGGGTCGTTCAACTGCATCTGCGGTACGCCCTGAATGGCGTCGGGAGCGCCGGTGAAATTGCTGAAACCATACAGGGGGAAACCGCTAAGTTGGTCGTGGTTCTGATTGGTGGTCCACGGGGTTACATAACGTCCGTAAGCCCCCCGCAGGACAGTTTTGTCATTCAACCGATAAGCGGCTCCGATTCGCGGTGAAAGTGTCCCCCAGCCGCCGTCCCAAGCTCCGGGATGTTCATCGTCGGCAAACCGGAAGGCCCCGTTCATTTTCCAGGTCCCGTTGTAGAACTGCTTCACATCGTCCGGCATCGTGACGCCCTGCAACTCCGGTATCGCCGTATCCAAATCCAGGGCCCGCGTCTCCCGGTTCTGCTTATCGTGGAACGGTGACTCCCACTCATACCGCAAGCCAAGGTTCAAGGTCAGATCCCGCGTCACTTTCCAGTCGTCATTCAGGTACATGCCATAGAAACGCCGTTCCACCTTCGGCTTGATATTGACCGGAAAGCCGGTGGCGCCGCTATCCCACCAGTTTCCATTGCCGCCCCAAGAGGCCAGGTCGGTCGGAACAATGGCTCCCAAAAGGAACGTCGCATAGGGGTCGCCGGACAACAGGAGGTTCGGGTTGTTGTAGGTTTCCGAAGTGGGATTCCCGTCAAAGCCGAAGCCCGGATTGACGTTCAGAATCAGACTGTCGGTCGTGTTGCGCCGAACGTCCACACCCGTCTTGAGGTAGTGCGAGCCGCGCTGCTGGGCGAGCTTTCCGCTAAATTCCCACGCGTGAGGGGTTTCGTGCCATAAGCCGCCCCCTGGCCCCATGTGGGTGCATGGCGCGTTGTACTGATTGCAGATGCTCATGCGCGGGATCAGTTTCGGGACGCCCGGATCCGCGAACACGACTTTGTAGAAGTCACTATTCGGAAAGACCCCTTCCCAGGACCATTCGTCGGCAAACTCCGTCGCGAAATGGGAAGTGTCCCTGAAATTGTGATAGCCGCCATGGAAGTTGAGGACCGTGGTGGGGCTCAACGCGTACGTGGCATCGCCGGCGTACGAGGTCATGTTGTAATCCGCGCCCCGGTCCGACATGAACATCGGCGAACCGGTGGGATTACCGGTCACCTGAACCGGCGTGCGCGTCACACTGACCCTGCCGTACACCCGCAGTTTGTCGTTGACGATATAGTCCGCCCGATCGGAGAAGTTCTTGTACGGGTACTTGATCGGAGTCGACACCACGAAGTTGTTGGTGTT
>DATIFQ010000517.1:0-24661 GCA_035455185.1 Bryobacteraceae bacterium
GTCTCCGCCGTCTCCGCCGCCTCCACCGGCCCGCCGCTCCGAGCCGCCGCGTGCCGGAGCGGTATCGCGTACAACCCAGCCGCCAACCACGCCCGCAACAGCGAAGCCCACCTCTCCAACACTAGGCGACAGCGGATGGAAACAGAAACTGCATGCCGCGTTTGTCGAGCTCGGCATGCCGTTCACCGCCGACGCCATCGAACACTCCGACGTCACTGAGGTAGCCGGAGAATTGCAGTTTCTGACACCGAAGGACTTCAGGCTGTCGATGAAAGAGCCGGACCTACGGCGTGCGTTGACTCACCTGGGCTTCGCTTCGATGCGGCTGAAGGTCACATTTGGCGAGCCCACAGCCCCCGCACCCGTCGCGCCGCAAGAGCCGGCGACCGGTGACGAGAATGAACTGACCCGCCGTGCGCTGGCGCACCCGGAAGTGCAGCGGTTCCGCGAAACGTTCGGCGGACAGGTCCGCACGGTGAGAAATCTGAAAGAATAGTCGGTGGCGTGTGGCTCATTTCACGCCGGACGTCCGAGTCCGTCCCGAACCTCGAGCCACGGGCTGCATGCCGACCGAAGGGAGCTTCCATGAAACTGCCCGGAAATTTGCAGGCGATGATGAAGCAGGCACAACAGATGCAGGAGCGCCTGCAGGAAGAGATTGCCCAGGTCCGCGTCGAGGCTTCGGCCGGCGGAGGGATGGTGACCGTTCAGATGAGCGGCCAGAAGAACGTCCTCGGAGTCAGGATTGACCCGGAAGTCGCCGGCGACGTAGAGATGTTGCAGGACATGGTCATGGCCGCCTGTAACGAGGCCGCCAAGAAGGTCGACGAGGCCATCCAGCAGAAAACCAGCGGCCTGCTTGGTGGTCTTGGTCTTCCTCCCGGGATGTTTTAGGAGCACGGAGCAGCCATGCCCGATTTTGCGGAACCGCTGGCACGGCTCGTTCTCGAGTTCAAGCGCCTTCCCGGCATTGGCCAGAAATCTGCCCAGCGCATCGCCTTTCATGTGCTGCGCGGCAGCCGGGACGACGCAGCACGGCTTGCACAGGCCGTACTGGACGTCAAAGACAAACTGAGTCTCTGCGCCGTGTGCAACAACGTCAGTGACGGCGAGATGTGCCCGTTCTGCCTGGACCCCGGCCGTGACGGCTCAGTCATCTGCGTGGTTGAAGAACCCCATAACATCATGCCCGTTGAGACGACGCGGCAGTACCAGGGGCTTTATCACGTCCTTCACGGGGCCATCTCGCCACTGCGCGGCGTGGGTCCGGACCAGTTGCGGATCAAGAGCCTGCTGGAGCGACTCGAAGGCAGCCCGGTGAAGGAGATCATCCTCGCTACGAATCCCACCGTCGAGGGTGAGGCGACCGCCTCCTACCTCGCGAGGTTACTGAAACCGCTGGGCCTCAAAGTGACGCGTATTGCGATGGGAATCCCGGTGGGAAGCGACCTCGATTTTGCGGACGAGGTGACCATGACAAAATCGCTTGAGAACCGCCGGGAATTGTAGGAATCAGAACAGGATGTGGAACGGATCCTTCTCTCGCAGGCCGCTGGGCGTGACTCCGCCGATGGCCACTTCGATCAGTTGGTTCGGTTCGCGCGGCACGGCCACCTCCACCTTCAGGTAGTTATCGCTCAGCGCCGTTCCCTCTTGTTCCAGCGTCACAACGGACAGCCGTTTCCCCACCATGCGCCGACGGAATTCGAGGTTTTTGTCGACGGCCAGTTCTCTCAGAATCCGATTTCGATGCTTGCGAACCGGAATTGGAACCTGACCCGTCATCTCCGCGGCTGGCGTGCTGGGACGCCCGGAGTATGTGAACACGTGCAAATACGTAAAAGGCAGGCTATCGATGAACGAACGGTTCTCTTCGAACTCCTCATCGGTCTCGCCTGGAAAACCGACCATCACGTCCGCGCCAATCGCCGCGTCGGGCATAAGCGCGCGCGCTTTTCGGATGCGATCTTCGTAGTGCCGGGGCCGGTACTTGCGGCGCATCCGGCGGAGCACGCTATCGGAACCCGTCTGCAGCGGTGCATGCACGTGCCCGGCAATACGCGGCGATGACGCCATCAGTCCCAGCAGGTCGTCGGAGAGATCCATTGGCTCAATCGAACTGAGCCGCAGCCGCTCGATGGCGGTCTCCTCCAGAAGGCGCCGTACGAGATCGGCAAGTCTCATCTGGATGCCTGCTTCCCTGCCCCACCGGCCGAGGTTGATGCCGCTCAGGACCACTTCGCGGTAGCGGAGGCTGAGCCGCCGTACCCGTTCGACCACTTCATCGGGCTGTGCGCTCCGGCTTCGCCCGCGCACGGACGGGATGATGCAGAAGGAACATCGGTTGCTGCATCCATCCTGGATCTTGAGGTTTGGCCGGGTGCGGTCGCCAGCAGCGTCCTCGACCGGCGCGGCGAGGAATTCCTGCTGCGCGAAAATGTCTCCGACGAAGATCTGGCCATGGTATGGAGTTGTCGCGCCCTCCTCCCGCAGAATTTCCGGAATCCGGACCTTGTGGGAGTTCCCGACCACCCATGTCACACCGGGCATGGCGGCCAATTCTTCCGGAGCTCGCTGGGCGTAGCATCCCGTAACCAGAATTCGGGCCGCAGGGTTTTCCCGGCGCACCCTGCGGACGGTCTGCCGAACATCCTCGTCCGCCGACGCGGTCACGGTGCAAGTGTTCAGAATGACAAGATCCGCCTGTCGGCACTCTCGGGCGGTCTCGAAACCGTCACGTTCGAGCGCCGTCTCCAGTGCCGCCCCGTCGGCCTGGGTAGCCCGGCAGCCGAAATTTTGGATGAAGAACGTGCCCACTTACTTATGATTGTACGGAATCCCTCAGCTGAGTGCCGATCCACGAGTCTTACTTTCCGGGCCGCAAACCGAAACGCCGGACAAGGATATACTCCGCCAGATTCTCGTTGGTCAGGAGGCCGACAAGCCGATCGCCCTCCATGACGAGCGCGCACGCCTTCGACTGTCCGAGGAGCGGAAGCGCTTCCACAAGATCGATGTTGGGTGAGACGCGGACGAAGTCGCGGTCCATAGCGCCGGCCACGTAGGCCTCCGGCCCCTCCGACGCGAGGGCCTTCAGCAGCGCGGTCCGGCTGAGCATGCCCACAACCTGCTCCCCGTGAACCACGGGAAAGTCCTGCTGGCTCGTGGCCAGCAGCAGATTCGCGGCATCCCGGATGGTGTCACCGTGGGACAGTGTCCGGAAGTCGGTGACCATCGCCGATCTCACTGGCGCACCTTGCATATACAGGCGCCCGACGGCCAGTGTACCTTCCTGGGCCGCACCGAGATAGACAAAGAATGCGATAAACACCAGAAGGAAATTCATCGAGAGCAGTCCGTAGAGGCCCAGCGCAATGGCGAGAAATCTCCCCGCCGCCGCGGCAATGCGGGTGGCCTCCTCCTCGGGCCTCCGCAGAGCCAACAGCGAGCGCAGAATGCGGCCGCCGTCCATCGGAAACGCCGGCAGCAGGTTGAAGATCGCGAGAACCAGATTGCCGCCGGCGATCTTCACCCACAATGTCGCGGCGGCTGGGTCTTCGAGAGAGGCCAGTGATGGCAACCCTCCCAGCTGTGCCAGTGTACCGACTATCGCGCCGGCGATGACAAGGTTCACAGCCGGCCCCGCAATCGAAATCCAGAGCTCTTCACGCGGTCTCGGGTTGCGTTCAAGACGCGCCACGCCCCCTATCGGGAACATGACGATCTCCAGAGTCCGGATGCCGTAGCGCCGCGATACGATCGCGTGGCCGAGTTCATGGAGCAGAACAGAGCCAAACAGCGCCAGGACATATAGCACATACGACCAGCCCGTGCTCCCGCTGCCCGCTCCAACAACCACCAGGAAAACGAGGAGCAGCAGGAACGTGAAGTGAAAACGCACCGGCACCCCGGCGATCCGCACGACTCCTACCGTCCCGGGAATACGACTGTCCGCTCGGGATGCCTGCCCTTTTTGCGTCTCGGTTTCCACGCGCCTACCTCTCACAGTAGCAGAGCGGGCGGATCGTTTATGATGCTTACTTCGCAATACAAAGTACTTGACAATCAGAACTACTTCATGAATACTTCACTAGAGGAGAATATATTCCTGTGATCAAACGCATCATCGCCATCGCGTTCATCTTCTTCTGCGCAGCCGTCGCCTGGGCGGTACTCGGAGCGACCATTTTCTCGCGGACGTATGATTCCGACCTACGGCTGAAGGGCCGAGTGGTCTCTTCCTGGGGCGCCCCACACGTGCAACGTCCTCCCCGGGCGTGTTACGACCGCCGCGTGCCGAAGACTGTGGAAACGGTTGAGGACGGCAGAAAGGTCCTGCGCACGACGCAAGAGACGGTCTCAACCGTGCTTCCGCTCGAGGGAAGCAGGGTCCGTGCCGGCCTGAATCTCGAGCACCGGCAGAAGGGACTGCTCTGGTACAGCACGTACAGGGTTGTGTTCGGAGGGACGTACACATTCCGCAACACGAGCGATGCGGAACAGCAGGTCCGCTTCATTCTGGATTTCCCCGCGGAACAGGCCATTTATGACGACCTGACATTCGCCGTAGGTGGCGTCCCGGTCCCATTCGACGGCGGAGAGAAATCGGCCTCGGCCACGGCCCCCGTGCCGCCCGGCAAGACGGTGCAGTTGACCGTAGGGTACCGCTCGCAGGGGGTCGAGAGCTGGCGGTACAACTTCGGCGCCGACGTAGCCCAAGTGAAGGATTTCAGCCTCCGGATGACGACCGACTTCAAGGATATCGACTTTCCGGAGAACGCCCTGTCTCCGTCAGAGAAGCGGGAAACGCAAGACGGCTGGGACCTCGCATGGAACTACAAGAACCTGGTCACGGGTTTCAACATCGGAATGATCATGCCTGAAAAGCTTCAGCCGGGTCCGCTGGCCGGGAGGATCAGTTTTTTCGCACCAGTCTCCTTGTTCTTTTTCTTCTTCCTGATGCTGGTGATCACAACGTTGCGCGGAATCGACCTGCATCCGGTGAACTATTTCTTCCTGGCCGGCGCCTTCTTTTCGTTCCACCTGCTGCTCGCCTATCTGGTGGACCACGTCTCGATACACGCCGCTTTTGTGATCTGTTCGGCGGTGTCGATCTTCCTGGTTGTGAGCTATCTCCGCCTGGTAGTCGGGATACGATTCGCGGCCGTCGAGGCGGGCCTGGCGCAGCTCATCTACCTGGTGCTGTTCTCCTACGCCTTCTTCTTCAAAGGCTTCACCGGACTGGCGATCACGATCGGATCGATTCTGACGCTGTTCGTCGTGATGCAGATTACCGGCCGCATCCGCTGGGCGGAAAAATTCTGAGAGAAGTTGAGGGCCGGTTTCGCCACCGGCCCAGACTCAATTCGGTGCGCCTTGAAGCCCCGCCGCCACTGGCGCGACCATCGGCAGTGGGGGAGCCAGCGGTTGGAAACGGACCGACACGAGCCGGGAGACGCCAGGCTCCTGCATCGTCACGCCGTAGAGCGCCTGCGCCACCTCCATAGTTCGCTTGGCGTGGGTGATGATGATGAACTGGGTCTGCTCGGACATCTCCTTGAGCAAGCGCGTCAGCCGCTGGATATTCGCTTCGTCAAGCGGCGCGTCCACTTCATCGAGGATGCAGAACGGGCTCGGCTGATAGCGGAAGATCGCCATCAGGAGCGCCAGCGCCGTGAGCGCCTTTTCACCGCCGGAAAGCAACAGCACGTTCTGGAGCTTCTTGCCCGGCGGCGACGCGACGATGTCAATCCCCGATTCTCCGACGTTCGATTCGTCCGTCAGCCGCATCTCGCCGATGCCTCCGCCAAAGAGCGTCTTGAACATCTCGCGGAAGTTCGCGTTGATCGCCTCAAACGCCTCGGCAAAGCGGCGCCTTGTCTCGACATCGATGTCGTGGATGGCCTTTTCCGTGTCGCGAATCGAGTCCAGCAGATCTTGGCGCTGCGTATTAAGGAAGTCGTACCGCTGCCTGGCCTCTTCGTACTCCTCGAGGGCCTGCGGATTCACCGGTCCGAGGGCTTCAATCCGCGACTTCACCTGTTGGAACTTCTCCTCGGTCTCCGCAAGTGCCAGTTCGTCGATCTCAGCTTCCTCGGGTTGAGCCAGTTCCTGGATCGGAACATTCAGATCTTTCCGGCTCGTCTCGTCGAGGAACTTGAGCTCGGACTGACGCTTCACCAGCTCCAGTTCGATCTGCGAGCGTCGCTCCTGCGCCTCCTGCGCCGCGGCGCGCAGACTCTTGAGCGATTCTTCGAGCCCGGCGAGGGAGGCGCGGGCGCCCGTCTCGCTTTCAGTCAGTTGCGCAACACCCGACTCTGCGTCTGAAATCTCGCCCGACAACGATGCCGCGCGCTGGTCCAACTCAATATTGTTAGCGAGCAGCCGGGCGCGCTCAACCCCGAGCCGCTCGGTCTCGCCCGCGATCTCCTGCCTCCGGACGGCGATCTCGTTGAGCTGGCCCTCAATCCGCGTCTTCGAGTCCCGCTCGGCACGGGCCCGTTCTTCCTGTCCCGCCAGTTCCGCCCGAAGGGCCGAGTGTTCCTCGCCGATGCCGGCCGCCGCGGTCTGAAGCTGCTCGAGTTCCTGTCTGGCGGCCTCCAGCGAAAATTCCTGTTGCCGGCGAGCCTCCTCCCTCTCTTCCAGGAACCGGCCCACCTCTTCCCGTTTCGCCTCGGAGCGCTCTTTCTCTTGCCCCAGCCGGCCTAATTCGAGGTGCGCCACCGACAACCGGGAGTTCGCCCGCGTCAGTTCCTCAGCCAGCTTTCGCATCTCGTGGTCGAGCGCAAGCGCCTCTTTTTCCTGGCCCTGTTGCTCGGTACGGAGCCGTTCGAGTTCCTGTTCCAGGACCGACACTTCCCGCTCCAGGCTCTCGAGCGCGACCCTGACAGCCTCGAGTTCCGTCTGCCGGGAGTGGAACTGGCTGCTCAACTCGCGCAACTCACGCTTCAGTGCGAGCGGACCACTGCCGGTCTTCTTGCCGCCGCTAACCGCCTGGCTCGAGTAACAGATGCCGTCGGGAAGGAGGAAATAGAGCCCTGGATACTGGGACGCCAACCGCTGCGCCGCCACCCGGTCTTCCGCCAGAAAACAGCGTGCCAGCCGTGGCAGCAGTTCCACCGGAGCGTGCGTCAGGCCGTTCGTAAGCTTAAGGACGTCGCTTAGCCGCGAGATGATTCCCGTCTCGGGGCCGATGGCGGGCTCTTCGTGCCGGAGATCGCCACCGTCCGCGTCGCCCTTTGGGTGAACTAGAAACGTTGCCCGGCCTTCGAGATCACTTCGCAGCAGGTCGATGCCCCGCTCCGCCTGATTCCAGCTCTCGACTACGACGTATTCCAGCTCATCGTGGAGGAACTCTTCCGCCGCCTTTTCGAATGCCGCGTCGACATCGACGAAGTCGGCCAGGACGCCGAGCGGCTTGAGGTCGTTCGCCTGGCCCTGGTCGATCGCCGTGAACAGGCGCTTGACCGATTCCGTCGTGTACGCTCGGTGCGACAGAATTTCCTGGAGCGAGTCCCGCCGCGCCTTGATGCCGGAGAATTCGGACCGCAGCCGGTCGAGTTGCTGCCGCGTCTCGGCGGCTCGGGTCCGGCGGTCCGCCAACGCTTCCTCCGCACGGCGGCGCTGCTCGACGGTCGATTCGAGTTCGAGTTGCCGGGCAGCCGCCTTCTCCGATAATTCTTTCCGGCTGGTCTCCAGCCACTCGAGATCCGTGAGCGCCGATTGCTCCTCTTTCCGGGCTCGCGCCGTGTCGCGCTCCAGCGATGCCAGGTACCCTTCCACCTGCGCAAGCTCGTTCTTCAGCGTCGACGATTCGCCTAGCAGCCGCAATACGGACTGGCGCGTGGCCTCGATCTGCTGCTCGCGGCCGCGCAATGAATCCTGAAGCTTCTCGCGCTCCGTCGACTTCGCTGACAGCCGTTCTCGCGATGAATCCAACTGCTGCTCCAGCTCGGCGATTCTGGCGAGTTGGGCATCCAGTTCCAATTGCAGCGCAGTGGCGCGGCCCGAAAGCTGCTCGGCTTCGGCCTCACCCTGCGAAAGCCGCTCCTCGATGGAAGCAATCTGCTGTGCTTGGTTTGCCAACTGGCCCCGTGTGCGTTCCGCTTCGAGTTGGAGATCCGCAAGGCGGCGACGCGCGCCGGTAAGTTCGTTCTCGATCCGGTACGTTTCCTTCTGGAGCCGGCTGTACTCCTCCTGTCGGCTCGCGACGTCGCCCGAAATCCGTTGGAACTCCGTCACCGCCACGTTCAGATCGAGGGCGGTCTTCGCGGCGTCTCGCTCCAGCATGCGATATCGGCCCGACAACAGGCGGCGCAACTGGGCGTCCATCTCCGTCTTCAGTTCCTCGTAGCGTCTCGCTTTCGAGGCCTGGCGCTTCAGTGAATTCACCTGGCGGCCGACTTCTTCGAGAATGTCGAACACCCGCGCCAGGTTCTGCCGGGCGCCTTCCAGCTTCGCCTCCGCGAGCCGGCGTTTGGTCTTGAACTTCGTAATGCCGGCCGCCTCCTCAACCACCGAGCGGCGGTCCTGCGGACGCGAGCTCAGGATCTGCCCTATGCGTCCCTGTTCGAGGATCGCGTAGCTTTCGGGCCCGAGCCCGGTGCCCATGAAGATGTCTTGAATATCCCTCAACCGGGCCAGCCGCCCATCGATCAAGTAGTCGCTCTCGCCGGAGCGGTAGAGGCGGCGCGTGATCGTGATTTCTGCGGGGCGCTCCTTCGCTGCGCCATTCGCGCCATTGGCCTCCGCGCCATGCGCGGCGGCTTCGACGGCGCCTGTCCCGTTCGTACCCGAGCCGTTCGTGGCTTTTCCGTTCGATTTTGCGTGCGCAGCGGAGTGCTCCACATGGACTGACGGATCCACCAGAGTCATCGTGACCGACGCCATCCCGAGCGGCTTCCGGTCCCTTGTTCCAGCAAAGATCACGTCCTCCATCCGGGTGCCGCGCAAAGATTTCGCGGACTGCTCGCCGAGCACCCAACTGATGGCGTCACTCAGGTTGGACTTCCCGCAGCCATTCGGCCCGACGATCGCGGCGATCCCGCTGCCGTTGAAGCGCAGTTCGGTACGTTCACAGAAGGACTTAAACCCCTGCAGCTCCAACCGTTTAAGTTTTAGCAAGGCGCGTTTCCTTTCAATTCGCCATGTGCTTCCGCACGCCTCGGCGGCGGCTCGGGGGATACCTACATCCTAAAACGGGTCCGGGCAAATGTAAAGGACAAAGACCACAGCATGGCGCGGGACTTAAGCCTCCGCCCCAAGATATAGTACTGCGCTTCCCTAGCGTATGTATTTCTCGACCCAGTCCAGGTGGCGTCGCATGATGTCCAGCATAAACTTCGGCTCCTGAGGACCGTGCGGTTCCCTTGGGTAGACCACCATCTTCGCCGGAATCCCTTGTCTTTTTAGTGCGTTATAGAACTCGTATCCCTGAGAGATGGGCACGCGTATATCCCCTTCCCCGTGCAGGATCAACGCCGGCGTCGTTATTCCTTTGACGTACGACATCGGGGAATGTTTCCTGTAGGCCTCGAAGCTGTCCCAGGGCTCTCCTGCGAAGAAATCGGGCAGGAAGCCGGGGATGTCGGATGTGCCAGTGAAACTCCACAGATTCGTCACCGGCGCGCCGATCGCTGCCGCCTTGAATCGCCGCGTGTGCCCGATCACCCAACTCGTCATGAATCCGCCATAACTCCAGCCCATCACTGCGAGTCGCCCGGGGTCTGCCACGCCCATCCCGATGACGTGATCGATCCCGGCCATGAGGTCGTCGTAGTCTTTACCGCCCCAGTCATTGTAGTTGGCGAAGCGGAACTGTTTCCCGTAGCCGCCGGAACCACGGATGTTACAACGCAGCACGGCGTACCCCTTCGAGGCAAACGCCGCCAGCGGATACAGTCCGGGCCGTCCTGGATAACTCTCGTTAAACACCCCCATTGGGCCGCCGTGGATGTTCAGAATCAACGGATACTTTTTCCCGGACTCGAACCCCACCGGATAGGTGAGCAGGCCCTCGATGTCGAGGCCATCCTTCGCCTTCCAGCGGACCAGCTTGGTCTCTCCGATCGACGGTAGCACCTTGTCCGTGTTCGCCCGGCTCACTCGAACCGGCGAGGTCGCGGACAGCGACAAAACGCACGCCTCTGGTGGTTCGAGGGAACTTTCACATGTGAACCCGGCGTGCGTCCCCTTGGCATTGAGGCGCACGCTCGGCCCGGCGACGCCTTGCTGCGGCTCATACACGAGTTTCGGCACGCCATCCACCGGCATTGCGTACAGCGCGGTCCGCGTTTGCTTGTTCTCCGCAAAGTAAAGCACCGACGAATCGCCGGACCACCCCGCGAACACGGGCCGTTCGTCGTAGCTTGCCGGCAAAACCCGAAGCTGACCGCCCTGTCTCGGAAGCAGGGCGACACGGGCATCCCCTCCCCACCGGACCGGCTCGGTCGACACCGTGTAGGCGAGGTATCGGCCGTCCGGCGAGTATAGCGGCGTACGCTCTGCTGCCCCGGTCACCGCAAGCGGCCGGACGGTCCCGCTTTCCACGTCGACTTCGGAGATGTCCGTCAGCCTCCACTCGTCCGCATTTGGCGTCGGCTGATGCTCGAAGGCGATCTTGCGGGAATCCGGAGCCCAGTCAAGGTCTGTGATGTGATACGCGTTCGCGAACAGCTTCCGCGGGCTCGTTGTTCCACTCGCACCGGGCTCGGCAGCGATCACCCACAGGCCGTGGTTCTTGGGGTTTTCATCGACTACGCGGAAGTCGCGCTTCTCCTTCTTAGACTTCTCCTCTTCTGGGTCGTCCGGGACGCCGGCAAACGCGATCCACTTTCCGTCGGGCGACACTCTGTACGCGCCGATCGATCCCTTCCAATCCGTCAGTATCTCGGCTTCGCCGCCGGCGACTGAAATCCGCCACAGGTTCTGTTTGCCCGAACGAGCCGATTGAAAGTAGACATACGAACCGTCCGGGGAAAACGACGGCGCACTCGAGCTTTTCTCTCCGCGCGTCAACTGGACCCGCCAGGAGTCGTCGCTGCGGCCTAGATAGATCTGCGAGATCATCTCGCTCTTCTCGGCTTCCATCACAGCTCGGGTTTGGGTCCACGCGACAAGGCGGCCGTCCGGCGAGGGGACGGCGCTGCCAACGGTCTGTATCTCCATCGCAAGCTCTGGAGTCCAGCCGGACGGCGTTTCAGCCGCTTCCATATTGGGGAGCAGAAACAGAAGCGCGAGGATCGTCTTCTCCATAGGCACATGGTAACGCCGGAACACGCAGTTATCCGTGAGTCGTCGGCGCCGCGCGGTTACAATGGGAGACTCTGGAGCGCGCATGAGTCAAAGCATTGTCCTGGCGGATGTGAGCCGCTCGCTGGCCCGCTTCCTGCGGAAAGAGTTACAGGCGGACCCCGCGGTGGGGGAGTGGATGGACAGCGACGAGCGCATCTCGCTGGACTCGCCCCATGCGTTGCAAGAGGACGGCGCCGTCCGTCTTTCGCTTTACCTGTATCATGTCTTCACGGATCAGACGCCCCGGACGCGGGTCCCGATGCGGGTCGAACCGGGTCCGCGCCACGAACCGCCTCTCGTTGTGAATCTGCTCTATCTCGTCACGCCCGTGACCGGCACACCTGTAGAACAACAGACGCTGCTTGCCGCGGCCATGCGGGCGCTTCACCGCAAGCCTCTTGTGGAGGGGACCGACCTCTTCGGCGCGGCGGCATCGCTCGGCGAGCCGGTCCGGCTGACGGCGAGCCCGCTCACGCTCGAGGAAACTGCCCGCCTGTGGCAATCTCTCGGCATGAGCCACCGTCCCAGCGTCTGCTACGCCGTACGTCTTGTTCTGCCCCAGTCAGAGTCGTAGCGGCGCACCGCAATTAGCCGTCTACTCCTCTGGCACAAGAGTCATCCGTTCGATGGTCGCGGCTTCGACCGCCTTGCGCGAGAACAGCATCGGATGGTAGCGGCCCGCCAGCCACCCGTCGAGCTGGTCACTGTATCGCGGGTTTTCGGGATTGCCCGACTCACCCGGTACGTTCGTCATCACCGAACGGTCCCAGTCTCCGAGATCGATAATCTGCCGGTAGGAGGCGCCGTTTGCTTGACGGAAGTCGGTCCCGCTGGCGGCATTTACAGTCTGTGCGTCTCCCGGTCGCTCGAATGGGCCGCAGTGGAAAGCCGCGCGGTTGAGGTCGTGCCTGAAGTGGAGCTGGTGTAGTCTGCCCCATCGCCACTGTTTGCGATCGGGTCCGAGCCGGCTTTGTAGTTCTTTCAGGGCGGCCCCCAGCGAGCGCTGGAGTGCATTCGGTTCGGACCGGGCCTCCAGCGTTTTGAGAAGCATCGCTAAATCCGTCCTCGCACCGAGCGCCGGACCGAACAGCTCCGCCGGCAGTTTCGAGATCCACACGGCGTAGATCGCAGCGGGAACGGAGTCTACCGCCATCGCGGCGTCCCATCGCAACAACTGCTCTCTGATCTCGCCGGCCTCGCTGCCGGTGGGCGGATTCCACTTCTGCAACACCTTCTGGAAGCGACGGGCCGGAACTGACACGATATCCTGCTGGAAGCGCTGGAAATCGGCGACGCTGAATTTGTTCCCTCCGGAGATCAGTTCAAGTATCCTCTCGTATCGATAAGGCAGCGCCCACTCGTAGCCAATCGGAATCCGGTAATCCGAGGGCAGAATGTTGTGGTTGGCCGTCGCGATGAAGTGGGACGGCGGGTTGAACTTGCGCGGCAGTTCGGCTACTCGCCGGAATCCGCTCCATTCATACTCACCAGTGTGACCCGGGACTGGAAACAGCCCGGACCAGTTCGTCCGGATCGGCGTCAGCCCCGCCGCCTGCCAGCCGATGTTGCCCGCTGCATCCGCATACACGATGTTTTCCGACGGCACTTTCCAACGTTCCATTGCATCCAGAAACTCATTCCAGGTACTCGCACGGGCCACCGCCAACCCCGCGAAATAGCCGGCCGTTCCCGGCTCGCTGCCGACCCATCGAAGCGCGTACGCGCGCCGCCGCTGTGGGTCCTCCTGGATGATCGGACCGTGAATCGTGTGCTTCAGTTCGACGGCGGCGGACTCCGTTTCGCCTCTCACTGGAATTCTGACCCTCTCCACCTCTATCGCCCGCCACTCTCCGCGGTAAAGGTACCGGTTCGGATCCGAGGGGTGGAGCCTCTCTACGTAAAGATCCTGTTGATCGATGCCGACAATCGTAAAGCCCCACGCGATCTTTCCGTTGTGGCCCAGGGCAATCCCCGGCAGCGCCGGCTCGCCTGCGCCAATCAAGCTCCAGCCGGGGGCGACGAGGTGCACAGTTCGCCGCAGGGAAGGAATCTGCAGCGGCCGGTGTGGGTCGTTCGCCAGGATTGGCTTGCCGGTGGCCGTCATCGTGCCGTCGACAACCCAGTTATTGCTGCCCTGCTCCTGCGAAAACTTCACTGGCCCGACAGCCTCGTTGTAGACCCGGAGCACCTCCGCGGTCACATCGTCCAGGTCGAGCCCGTTCGGTATTCGCAAGGGAATGAACGGATCGGGCGGGAGGAAGTGCTGGAGTGTCTTGAGACCGAATTGTCGTGCGTCCTCGACGCGGCGCACCTCGCGCTGGACGTTCCTAGTCATCAGGATTCCGGCCATGCGAGCGAGACAGTCCTCCGGCTCCCAGAGCCCAGGATCATAGCCGGCGATTCGAAACTCGAGCAGCCGTTTGCCGCCCAGTTCGCGGATGTATGCATTGATGCCGCTCGTAAATGACACCGCGATGTCCCGGGCGCCGGGGCCGTAGCTCTCCCATTCGGCGCTCCAGTTCCCGCGGTATCGGACGGCCCACGCCAGTCCGTCCCGCGGAAGCGCGGTGGGGCCCAGTGCCTCCGCCAGCTTGCCTGTTCCCACCCGCCGCCACAGGTCGATCTGCCAGAGGCGGTCCCGGGCGGCGAGGTAGCCCTGCGTGAAAAACAGGTCCTCGGTGTTACGAGCGTAGATGTGCGGTACGCCCCAGCGGTCGCGAAGAACCTCGACGGGCTCCTTCAGACCACGAATTTGGATGTCGGCGGCGCCGGCGAAGGGGGCGAGAAGCAGGAGAATGAGGAGCCCTCGCAACATGGCGGCATTGTACACGAGTGCGAGGTCGCGCGGTACGATATCGGGCATGCCCGGCGGTAAATCAAAGTAGACCAAGCGCCCATGAGACAGCTTCTGCCACTTCTGTTCGCGCCCTTCGTGCTTCAGGCCCACATGGTAAGTCTCAGCACGGGCGAGATTCGCATCGAGGGGCAACGCGGATATTACGAGTTGCGCATGCCTCTCTACGAGATCGCCCACGTGCGCGACCCGGAGCGGACCCTTTTTGAACACATCCGTTTCGCCTCGGGAGGCTCTCCCGCTCGTCAGGTCAGCAGATCCTGCCGGGAGGACGCTGAAGCGGGCGCATACATCTGCCGTGCGGAATACGTTTTCCCCGAGCCCGCGGTCATCCTCGAAATCGAGTGCACACTCCACGCGGTCACAGTGCCCAACCACGTCCACCTGCTGCGTGCGGTCAACGGCGGGCGGACCGACCAGGCCGTGCTCGATTTCTCCTTTTCGAAAACCACTCTTCGTTTCCGGCCGCCCACTACATTCGAGACCGCCACGACTCACCTAAGCGCTGGCATGATGCGGGCTGCGGGGGGCGCCGCTCAGCTATTGTTCTTAGCCAGCCTGGTGCTCGCCGCGCGCCGGCGGCGCGAGTTGCTTGCGCTCACCGGAATGTTCCTGGCAGGAGAGGTCGCCTCGTGTTTGTTGCTACCGATCACCGGCTGGCAGCCCGCGCCAAACTTCATCGAGGCTGCGGCAGCACTCACCATCGCCTACCTCGCAGTCGAGATCCTGCTGCTGCCCGAGGCGGGCATGCGGTGGCTCGTGGTCGGCGTCCTCGGAGCTTTCCACGGTTTGTACTTCGAGATATTCATCCGTAACAGCGGCTACTCGGCTCTCTGGGTGCTTACCGGTGTTGTTCTGGCGGAAGTACTCCTGATCGCGGTGTTCGCGCTGATTTTCTCCCGCATCGCCAAAGCCACCGAGGCGCTTCACCCGGTAAAGGTCTCGGCTTCCGTTCTCCTTGTGGTCGGCGTGGCTTGGTTCGTGCTGCGCCTGCGGGGCTGACCTACCTCGGCGACAACTTCGGCCACTCGACCTCGATCCCCTGCTCCACGATTCGTGTCTGGAACTCCTTGAGCAGCTTCTCCGAGTTACGTATCCGGCGCGGCGGGTTCTTCGTGTGGATCGCATGCGCAGCCACCGCGCCCGCCGACTCGCCGATGTTCCACTCCACCGGATGCAGCCGGTAACAGCCGTTGGTGATATGCGTCACCCCGAGGTTCTTCGATGCCGGCAGCAGGTTCTCGACGCGCTTCGGAATCAGTGCGCCCAGCGGAATCTGGAATGGCAGCGAACTGACGTCAATGTAGTTGTCACCGCCCGAGCTCGGGTGCAGGTCGATCCGGTAGCTGCCCACGCCCACGGAATCGCCGAAGACCTCAGCCGTCAGTTCTTCTCGTTTGCGGCCGGTCAGCTTCATTCGCGCATCGGTGCCTACGTGCTGCTCGAGAACCGTGAATTCGGCCTGGATCCGTCGCGACTCGCGGATGTACGGATATTTCGCCAGCCCGTCCTCCGTGCCGGTGATGTCGTGGCGCAGGCGCAAGCCGCGAAAGCCGTGGCCGCCGTCCGGGCGGGGAGCCTCCGTCTGCATCCAGTAGAGGAGCGAAAGGCTCAACTGCTTTCCCCGGAGCAGGTGCCCTGCCGCCTCATCTTCACTGACCTCGTGCAGGTTGCCGAGCCAGTAGTCGTTCTGTGGCCAATTGATCAGCGAGATGTCGCTTCGATAGGCGCCCTCGGCGAAGTTCCGCCGGTTGGCGATCCGCCGGTACAGCCACAGGTTCAGCCGTTGTTCCGCCGGTGCTTTCAGCTCGGGATCGAACATCACTGGCCGGAGTTCCAGCGTGACCGGATTGCTCATCGACCAGCTCAGAAGTTTGCCCGGCCATGGCGGTCTCAACTGGGGCACGTAGTCACGCCAGAAGGAGTATTCGTCCGGCTTGTCGATCGTATGGTCCTCGCCCTCGATGTGGTCGACAGCGAAGCACACCGTGAACGCCTGCATGTTCGCCGGCTGCGGCTGTTCCGGAGCGTGCGGTTCACCCGTCTGCTTGCGAGACTCGAAGCCGGTCACGTACTCGGTTCTAGTCAGCGGCAGCAGGTCGCCCTGTTCGGTTGCATCCACGAAGTACGCCGCGTAAACGGTGCGTTCCCGGCCGCTCTCCACGCCCTTCACGGTGACGGACCGAACCGAGTCCTTATCCACGTCCGCCGAAACGGGCTTGTGACGAAGCAGGACGACAAGTTGCCCGCCTCCGAGGTACGGCGCCAGCATCGACTCCAGCACGGCGAGGGACACACGCGGCTCGTGCGTCAGCCGGGAGACCCCGCCGTCGCCGGGGTTCAGGTATCTACGGCCCCGAGCGACGGCCGTCAGTGGGTAGTGATCCCGGTAGTATTGCCGGACTGCGTCACGATACGTGCGGAACAGCCGGGTGCAGCCGAACGACTCGATCCACTGGTGTTCGTCCGGCGGAACCGCCTGCGCCGTAAGCTGGCCGCCCACCCAGTCGGTCTCTTCCGTGAGGATCACCCGCATTCCGTCCCGTAGCGCCGCCAGCGCAGCGGCACAACCGCCGGTACCACCACCGATCACCGCTACCTCGCAACGGAACTCCCGGGCGCCGGCCAGCACCCCCGGCAGCAACAGCAGCCCACCCGACTGTCGTAGGAAGTCTCTCCGGTTGGCTTGCATCACACCGGAATCATAGAACAACCGACGCCGCTCCGATGATTCCCACGTTTTCGGCCAGTTCCGCCGGCATAATCGGAGTCCCGGCCGCGAACTGGTTGATGGTGCGCGACGGCGCGATGCGCCGAAGCCTCGAGAACAGGGGCTCTCCGATCCGGGACACCCCGCCGCCCACCACGATGATGTCGGGGTCGAGCAGGCTGATCATGCTCCCCATCCAGGCGCCGAGCATCGACGCGATTTCATCGAGAATTCGCAGCGACTCCCCGTCACCGCGGGCAACCCCATCGGCGATCTGCTCCGGAGTCCGGCCGCGCTTCGCGATCGCGCTGCCCGAAGCCAGCGCTTCGATGCACCCCGGCGTTCCACAGTTGCAGATCGTGCCGCTTCGCCAGTCGATGGTAACGTGGCCACCCTCGGCGGCGGCGCCGTTCTTGCCATGGTAGACCTTCCCGTCGAGAATGATGCCCGCGCCGATGCCCGTGCTCAGTGTCACGTACAACACGCTGTCGAATCCCCGAGCCGCTCCGAAGCGCGCCTCGGCCAGACCCGCGGCGTTCGCGTCGTTCTCCACTCGGCAAAGCAACCCGAACCGCTCGCCAACGAGATTCGCCAGTGGAACATTGCGCCAACCAGGCAGGTTCGGCGGATTCAGGATCACACCAGTCTTTGGGTTCAGCGGACCCGGCGCGCAGATGCCGATCGCCCGCACGCCGGCCGGCAGGCACTCGCCGATCGCCTTGTACACTTGCCCGATCGAGACGTCGTAGCCCTCGGCGGCACGCGTCGGAACCGTAACACCATGGACCACGCAGGCCCCATCGTTGACAGTGCCGGCGGCGATCTTCGTGCCCCCGATGTCTACTCCAAGGACCGACATGCTGGTACGATATCATGTGCTTGGGACGCTAATGGCACTCACTTTGCGAGGCCGCGAAGCCGGGCAATGGGTCTGATTACGATTTCCGGGCAGCCGGGTTGCCGGCACGATGAAGTAGCGCGTTTAACCGCGCAGCGCCTCGGATTTGAGCTGGTCACCGAAACGCGTCTCCACAGCTTGATTGAGCGGGAGTTCGGCCCTGCCACACCGATTTCCGACAAGGCCTACCGGCACGTACTTCTCTCGATCCTGGCACGCCTCGCTACGGAGCACCACCTCGTTGTGAGTGCGTTCGGCGTTGAGCATGTCTTCCAGAACTTCCTTGGTGTTCTTCGCGTGTACGTCGTGGCCCCGGAGTTCCGGCGGATCGGCACGCTCATGCTGGACCGCCGGCTGGACCGCCCTTCCGCCAAGCGTTCGCTGCGTCAAATGGAGCGGGAGGAGAGCGAGGAACGGCGGCGCAAGTTCGGACGGGCCACCGTTCCGTCTCACGCATTTGACGTTGTGTTGAACTCGGAGTTCCTTGAAAGCGACCAGCTTACTGACCTGATCGAGGCGGCTGCCCGCGCGCGATCCCTGGTCGAACAGGGGCTCCTCAGTTCCGCCGCCGATGCGCAGCTCCAATTCCAAGCCAGGCTCCAGCTCTCCCGCTACGGCATCATGCCGGCGGACGCTGTCAGCCTGAAACGCAGCAACTTCTCCCACCCGAGCGAGGAGATCTTCGCCAACCTTCTGGACTTCTACCGTGTCGCATGGGAATACGAGCCTCGAAGCTTCCCTGTCAAGTGGGACAAGGACGGTCGCGTCCTTGAGGCGTTCACGCCCGACTTTTATTTGCCCGAGTTCGACCTCTACGTGGAACTGACCACGATGAAGCAGCCCCTGGTGACGAAGAAGAACCGCAAGGTAAAGCTGTTGCGTGAAATCTACCCTGAAATCAACATTCAGGTTTTCTACCAGAAAGACTTCCAGAACCTGATCTTCAAGTATGGCCTCACGGAGCGGCTCGCCCGCGTATGAGTAAAGCCCAGCCCCCCGGTATTGAGCGAATCCTTTTCACGGAGGAACAAATCCAGCAGCGAATCCGCGAGGTGGCGGGCGAGATCTCCGAGCGTTTCCGCGGACGCGACCTGAAGCTGATCGGGGTGCTAAAGGGCTCGATCTTCTTTCTGACGGCCCTTGCTCGCGAGATTGAGATTCCGATCAAGATCGATTTTCTTGGGATTTCCAGCTTCTCGAACCGCACCGGGGCTCCGGGCGTGGTGCGCATCGCCAAAGACCTCGACGAGAGCATCGAGGGCGAAGATGTTCTCCTAGTCGAGGACATTGTCGACACCGGCTTCACCGCTCGCTATCTCCTCCAGACGCTCGCTGGCCGGGGGCCGAATTCACTCGGGATCTGTACGCTGCTTGACCGCACGTCCAGCCGGATCGTCCAGGTATCGGTGGAATTCCGCTGCTTTGAAATTCCGGACCGTTTTGTGGTTGGTTTTGGCCTCGATTACAAGCAATTCTACCGCAACCTTGGCTTCGTAGCCGTTATGAAACGCGATTAACTGCAACTCTAACTCCTTCATAACTCTGCCGCCCTGAATCCGTCAGTGATAACCCTCTTCCACCGGCGAAGTTTATGTCTTTTGTTTGCAAACACGATCGACAAGAGTCTTGAAGCTCCCGCAGATCGGCCTTATTATTAGAAGTGCCTGCGTCAGGAGACGGTACCCATGCAGCAGGGAGTGCTGTTCATTTCTTCTTCCGCTGAGGACGCCAACGCCCTCACGGGAATGCTGGGTCCGCTGTCGATACCTCTCAAACACGCGACGGATCTCCGTTTCGCCCGTACGGCGCTGGATAGCGAGAAATACGGAGTCATCCTGACGGAAGCCCGGCTGGCTGACGGCAACTGGGAAGACGTCATCAACATCGTGGAGAAGCAAGACCCGTCCTGTGCGGTCGTAGTAACCCACCCCTTAGCCGACGCCAGATTTTGGGCCGACGCCATTGAAACCGGAGCATACGACGTTCTGGCTCAACCGTTCTGCTGTTCCGAGGTGCAGAGGATCCTCTCAAACGCGCTGTCATCACCGGTCGAATTGAAGAGACTGAGCCGCGCGGCCATATAATGGTTCTTCCGCTTAGGAGGAACCGATGTCGCAACCCGCGCACCAGTTTATCGAGCAAAATCGAGAGCGATTCCTGGAGGAGCTGAAAGAGTTCATCCGGATCCCGAGTATCAGCACGCTTCCAGAGAACCAGGGAGACATCCAGCGTGCCGCGCGGTTCGTGGGCGAAAGGCTTACAGGGGCGGGGATGGAGAACGTCGAGGTCATCCCGACCGGCAGCCACCCGCTGGTGTACGCCGACTGGCTTCATGCGCCGGGGAAGCCCACGGTCTTGTGTTACGGGCACTACGATGTTCAGCCCCCGGACCCGCTTGAAGAATGGGTATCCCCACCCTTCGAGCCAACCCTGCGTGACGGGAACCTCTATGCGCGCGGCGCGGTGGACGACAAGGGACAACTTTACGCCCACATCAAGGCGGTTGAGGCCTTGCGGGCGGTAAATGGATCCCTTCCGGTGAATCTGAAGTTCCTCATCGAAGGCGAAGAGGAAGTCGGTGGCGCCTCCATCTCGAAGTACGTTGAACAGAACCCGGAGAAGCTGAAGGCCGACGTGGCCCTGGTGTCCGACACCGCACTCTATGCAGAAGGCATGCCCACGCTCTGCATCGGCCTCCGAGGACTGGTGTATATGGAGATCGAAGCGACCGGCCCGTCCCGCGACCTTCACTCCGGACTCTATGGTGGCGCGGCGCCGAATCCGATTTTCGGGCTCGTCGAATTGCTGTCGAAGGCCAAAAACCGCCGGGGTGTCATACAGATTCCGGGGATCTACGACGATGTGGAACCGCCTGCGCCGGCGGAACTCGAGAGTTGGACCAGTCTCCCGTTCAATGAGAAGGAGTTCCTGAAGAAAGAGGTTGGGGCCTCGAAGCTCACTGGGGAACCCGGCCGCTCCGTGCTCGAACGAGTTTGGGCCAGGCCGACCTTAGAAGTACACGGCATCGCCGGGGGCTTTACCGGAGCGGGCGCGAAAACCGTGATCCCAGCGAAGGCAACCGCCAAAGTCAGCCTGCGTCTCGTGCCACGGCAAGACCCCGAGAAGGTCATCGCCGCTGTCCGTGAGTTCGTCCGAAAGAAGACGCCGAAGGGTATCCGGACGGAGGTCCGGGTCTTGAGCGCCGCGCCCGGAGTGCTGGTCAACCCGGATCATCCTGCCGTCCACGTCGCCGCGAAAGTCTTTGGAGAGGTATTCGGACGCCCCACGGTCTTCATTCGCTCCGGCGGCTCGATTCCCATCGTCGGCGAATTCGCGAAACACCTCGGCATTCCGACAGTCCTCATGGGCTTCGGACTGCCTGACGACGGACTCCACTCTCCCAATGAGAAGTTTCGGCTTGAGAACTTCTATCTGGGTATCAAGACCGTCTCGAGCTTCCTGGAAGAGTACGGGCAGAACCGGTAGCGTCTTGGCGCAGCAGCACGAGAAAATCGTCCGATCCGCGGGGGTAGTGTCCGCTTCTGTTTTCGCCAGCCGCGTGAGCGGTCTGGTGCGCGAGATCGTGATGGCCCGGCTTTTCGGCGCCGGCCAGCTCTATGATGCGTTTCTGCTTGGGTTTCGCATTCCCAACCTGACCCGCGATCTCTTCGCGGAAGGAGCACTCTCTTCGGCCTTTGTCCCGACTTTCACCCAGTACCTGAATACAAAAAGCCGCCGGGAGGCTGCCGTCCTTGCGAATCTGGTCACCACTGCGGTCCTAATCGTCGTCGGCGCTCTGTGTACGTTGGGCATGATCTTCAGTCCGGAACTCGTCCGGCTTCTCGCCCCCGGGTTCGCCGCCGTGCCGGGCAAGTTCGAGCTGGCGGTACAACTCACTCGCATTATGTTTCCGTTCCTGCTGCTGGTTGCGCTGGCGGCGCAGGCGATGGGAATGCTGAACGCCTGTGGACAATTCGGCGTGCCGGCGCTGTCCTCGACGTTTTTCAACATAGGTTCCGTTCTGTTCGGACTGGTAGCAGGCTTCTGGCTCGGTCCCCGCCTCGGCTTTGAGCCCATCACAGGCATGGCCATCGGAGTGGTTCTTGGCGGCGGGCTGCAGTTGCTCTGGCAAGTTCCCAGCCTGAGACGGTCGGGCTTCACCGTCAGGCTGCTTACGGACTGGTCGCATCCGGGCCTCCAGCAGATCCTCCGACTAATGGGGCCGGCGATCCTCGGCAATGCAGCCGTGCAGATCAACGTGATGGTCAACACGAACTTCGCCTCAGGCATCCACGATCCCGTGACCGGAGCCGACGGGCCCGTGAGCTGGCTGGGCTACGCCTTCCGGTTCATGCAACTCCCGCTCGGCCTGTTCGGAGTGGCCATAGCCTCCGCAACGCTGCCGGCCATCTCGCAGAGCGCGTCTCTAGGCCGCTTTGACGAATTCCGGCAGACGCTCTCACGCTCTCTGGGCATGGTCTTTCTTTTGACACTGCCCTCCTCGGTCGGACTGGCAGTGCTGGGCGAGTCGATGATTGGCGCGATCTACGAAGGGGGAAAATTTCGCCATTACGATACGCAGCAAACTGCACTCGCGCTTTCGTTTTACGCCGTCGGACTCGGCGGCTACGCGGCGCTCAAGGTTCTCACGCCGGCTTTCTACGCCCTGCACGACGCGCGCACGCCGATGTTCATCAGCCTGGCGTCAATTCTGATTAACTACATCGTTGCGGCTGCGCTCGTGCGCTCGGGCACCCTCGGACACGCCGGCCTCGCCATGGCCACGTCGGCGGTAGCCTGGTTCGGATTCGTCGCGTTGTTCTCGATCATCCGCGGGCGTATCGGAGGAGTATACGGACGCCGGCTGTTCGAGAGCGTGCTGAGGATCTCCGCCGCGTCCATCGCGATGGGTGTGGCGGTAGTGCTCTCCAGCCGGCTGCTCGAATCTTGGCTTGGTGGGTCGCGCCTCGGGCGGCTCGCCGACCTCGCCATCTCGATCCCAATCGGAGTGTTCGTCTTTTATGGCGCCTGCCGCGTTCTTCGAGTCGCCGAACTCGAGCTCGCGGGCCGTGCGCTCGCCGCACCGCTGTCAGCTTGGCTGTCGCGGCAGCGTGGTAAAATTTGATTCTCGATGGGCCCAGACATCAAACTGGTAATCGCCTTACAAAATTTAGATGCGCGAATCGGGGAGTTGCAGTTGGAGATTGGCGCGCTGCCGAAACATATTTCAGCCATCGAAAGGACGTTGGAATCCCATATCCGCAAACTGGAGGCCGACCAGGCCGCCCTCGCCGCCAACCAGCGGGAACGCAAGAAACTCGACGACGACATCAAGGTTCAGAACCAGAAGACCTCGAAGTTGAAGGACCAGATGATGGAGGCCAAAACCAACGAGCAGTACCGGGCCTTCCAGCACGAGATCGATTACGGCATGAAGGAAATCCGCAAGGCCGAAGACCGCATTCTCGACCTGATGGCGGAGTCTGAGCCGCTAGAACAGAACCTCCGGACGGCCGAATTGGCGCTCAAGGATGAGAAGGTCAGGGTGGAGTCGGAGAAGAAAGCCGCCCGCGAGCGCACGGCAAAGGACAAGCAGGAACTCGACGTTCTAAGTACCGAGCGGCGGCAACTGGTGGCGGAACTCACCCCTCAAGTGTATTCGGCTTATGATCGCATCCGTAAGAAAAGGCGGGGCGTCGCCGTGGCGGAGGCCGTCGATGGGCGTTGTGGAGCTTGTCACATGGCTTTGCGGCCGCAGTTCTTCCAGGACCTTAGGGCGAGCGAGCAGGTTATGTTTTGCGAGAGTTGCGGGCGGATTCTCTACTACAATCCCGTGATCGTCGTCGAGCCTGACATGTCCGCGGAAGCAGGCACCGAGCCGCCACAATAGCGCCATACAGGGTGCGGAACCGAGGCTTACCCAGTCGAACAACTGCCCGCTTGGATATGTTACCCTCTACATTTTAGTGCGGTTCCTCACGCCAGAACCGGCCTCAACAAGGGAGTAGATCCAGTGAAAGTTTATGAAGGAAAAGACATCCGCAACGTCGGTCTGATAGGACACGGCCACTCGGGCAAGACGACCCTGGCTGCCGGCGCGCTGTTCCTCACCGGTGCGACCAATCGCCTGACGAGCGTGGACGAGGGCAACACGCTCACGGACTTTGACGACGAGGAGATCCAGCGCAAGATCAGCATTTCGACCGCAATCGCCTGTCTGGAATGGAAGAAGCAAAAGATTAATGTCCTGGATACGCCGGGCTTCAATACTTTTATAAATGACACTCAGGCCGCACTTACGGCAGCCGACGCGGCCCTCGTCCTCGTGGATGGGGTCGCGGGTGTCGAAGTGACCACGGAGAAAGTCTGGAGTTTTGCCAAGACCTACGGACAGCCGAGGGCTTTGGTCATCAACAAGCTCGATCGGGAGAACTCCAGCTTTGCCAGAGTGCTGGAGAGCATCCACGAGAACTTCGGCCGCACGGCGGTTCCGATTCAGTTGCCGATCGGCTCGGAACGCGAATTTCGGGGTGCAATCGACCTCGTTCGGATGAGAGCCTTCATGTACGGCCCCGAGCCCTCCGGCAAAGGCAACGAGGAGGACATCCCCGCCACGATGAAAGAAGCGGCGGAGAAGGCTCGTGAAACTCTTGTCGAGATGGTGGCGGAGGGCAACGACGCCCTCATGGAGGAGTTCTTCGAAAAAGGTACGCTGGCCCCCGAGCAGATCCAGGAAGGACTGCGGGCGGCAGTGAAGGACATGCGGCTGTTCCCGGTGCTCTGCGCTTCTACGTCTAAAAACCTGGGCACGGACCTCATCCTCGACTTTGTCGTGGACTACTTCCCGGCTCCGACCGAGCGCGGTCCGCTCGCCGGCGTCGTTGACGGTGCAGAGACGACTCGTTCG
>DATIFQ010000518.1:0-6517 GCA_035455185.1 Bryobacteraceae bacterium
GAACCAAGCCCCGTATTTCTCGGTACCCATTTTGTACTCCTGGTACCGCCCTGGGTCACGGACACAAGAGGCGAAGTGCAGCATGTAGACAAAGCCGAACCCACCTGAGATGTGTACGGTGGTCGGCATGTTTGCCACGTCGGCCATGTGCGCGACCCGTATGGAGCGGATCATGCCACCGTAATAGTGCAGGTCCGGTTGCACGATGTCGACGCCCCGGTTGGCGATCATCCAGCGGAAGCGCCACTCACTGTATTCCTGTTCGCCGCCGGCGACGGGAATTGTTAGCGCGTCGGCTACTTTCTTCGTGTCTTCGAGATGATCGAACGGGCACGGCTCCTCGTAGTAGACAGCCTTGATCTCCTCGAGCATCCGCCCCACTTCGATGGCCTTCGGGGGATCGTAGGAGCTGTTGGAATCCGCGTGAATGTCGATCGCGTCGCCGAACGTCTTGCGGACGAGCGGGATCAGCGTCTCGGTGCGCCCCGGCATCGCGTCTGCATTCCGGCTCATCCGGCCCCCGATCCGGAACTTCAACGCTTTCGCCTTGGACTTCTCGAGTAAGCCGCGCAAGTTTTCGATCTCCTGTTCCGGAGTCGTGTCTCGCCGGCCACTGGCCACGTAGAATGCGATCTCGCGGCGCACGATATCGCCGAACAGCGCACCCATCGGCTTTCGTGCGATCCGCCCGAGCATGTCGAGGATGGCGAACTCCACCCACGCCTGCGGGCTCCAAAAGGCGAGTCCATAGAGCTTGTAGTTGCTCTGCCAGCGGTAGAGTTCCCACAGCAGGTTCTCGAGATCGCGAGCGTCCTTTCCGATGAAGAACGGGATCACAAGCTGGTTCAGGATGGGGTGTAGATGCTCTGCGCGCGGGGGGTTCGTCAGCGACACGCCCTCGGCTCCATCCTTCGACCGCACGTGGACGAAATACTCCCGGTCTTTCTTCAGCAGCCGGATGGAATCGATCACCACGGGCGACGTGAGCCCGTCGCGTTTCAACACAGGCGTAGTCAGCGCCCGGTCCAGATCTTCCGGGCTTGGCCCTTCCGTTCTCCTCGCGCCCTTCTCGGGTGCGCGCCCGCACCCGGAACCCAGCGCGACGGCTCCGGCACCGGCCAGGAACTTCCTACGATCCAATCGCATTCGTATTTCCTCCCGATAACAGCCATTCAGCGTACATCGGCAACGTTGCCCGAAGTCAAGTGTGGGAATCGAGGCGGGTAAGAAAGGAACAGCCGGGGCGGGGCGCCCCGGCTGCAAACCTCAAGGACTAAGGAAATGGCTCAGTTGCCGTTCTTGTAACGCTTCGCCATTTCGGCGAGCGGCAACGGCGCGTAGTCGCCGGCGTGACCAGCCTGGCCGAACTCCTGCATGCGTTGAGCCACGACCTTCTTCATAGCTTCGCGGGCAGGCTTCAGATAGTCGCGGGGGTCGAACTTTTCGGGCGTCTCGATAAACACCTTGCGGATGGCGCCGGTGATGGCGAGCCGGTTATCGGTATCGACATTGATCTTGCGCACGCCGTTCTTGATGCCCAACTGGATTTCCTCGACCGGAACGCCCCAGGTCGGCCTCAGCTTGCCGCCGTACTGGTTGATGATGTCCTGCAAATCCTTGGGCACGCTCGAGGAGCCGTGCATTACGAGGTGCGTAGTCGGCAGCCGCTTGTGGATCTCAATCAGACGATCCATCTTTAGGACTGCACCGTCGGGCTTGCGGGTGAACTTGTACGCGCCGTGGCTGGTGCCGATGGCGATGGCGAGCGCATCGAGGCCGGTCTGTTTGACGAACTCTACAGCCTGGTCCGGGTCGGTGATGTGCTCGAGGCCGGAGCCGCCTGCGCCATGGCCGTCTTCAATGCCGCCCAGCACGCCAATCTCGCCTTCCACCGTTACGCCCTTCGCGTGTGCCGTCTCGACGACTTCACGCGTGACCTTCACGTTGTGCTCGAAGCTGGAGGGAGTTTTGCCATCCTCCATCAGCGAGCCGTCCATCATGACGCTGGTGAAGCCCATGTCGATAGCAGACTTGCAGGTGGCGACGCTGTTGCCGTGGTCGAGGTGCAGCACGACCGGGATCTCCGGGTACAGTTCAACAGCAGCGAGCATGAGGTGATACAGGAAACGGTCCTGCGAGTACGAGCGTGCTCCGCGGCTGGCCTGGATGATAACCGGGGATTTCGTCTCGCGGGCAGCCTCCATGATCGCCTGGATCTGCTCCATGTTGTTCACGTTAAAAGCGCCGACACCGTAACCGCCCTTGGCGGCCTCATCAAGAAGCTGGCGCATGGACACTAGAGGCATAATTAGGACTCCTTCCTGGGAACTGCGGATTTAATACTTCAGCTTATCACGATCCGGATGTGGGCATCCGAAAGCGGTAGGTTCTCTCCGAATCCGGCTTCTCCGGCACACAGCTTCACACTTCCCACGTGCGCCGGCAACACGCTGCTCCTGTACTCACCCGGCGAAGCCGGCCAGCTTGTTGAGCCCGTCTACAAACGCCCTGGCGCTGGCTTCGATCACGTCGGTTGACGCGCCTCGGCCCATGACTCTCCGCCCGGCCGCTTCGAGGTTTACGGTCACTTCACCCATAGCTTCGGTGCCGCTGGTGACCGCGCGAATCTCATAGCGAACCAGGTTGGCCGAGCTGCCGGCCACTTGGGAGATCGCTTTGCAGGCGGCGTCCACCGGGCCGTCCCCGACGGCGGCGCCTTCCCTCAAATCTCCCCGGACGCGCAGCCTCACAGTCGCCGTCGGAATCGCGGACGTGCCGCTGTAAATGTGCAGGTACTCGAGTTGGTAGGTCTCCGGAACCGGGTGGATCTCGTCGTGCAAAATCGCGACCAGGTCTTCGTCGAACACTTCCTGCTTCTTGTCGGCCAGGCGAAGGAAGCGCTGATACGTCAGGTCGAGTTCGCCCTGCGAAAGTGCATAGCCGAGTTTCTCCAGGCGATCACGCAGACCGTGCCGCCCGGTCCGGGCCGTCAGCACCACCCGGCTATCGGAGAATCCGACGTCTTCGGGGCGCATGATCTCGTACGTCTCTCGCTGCTTCAGGAAACCGTCAACGTGGATCCCGGAGCTGTGGGAAAACGCGTTGCCTCCGACGACCGCCTTGTTCGGCGGAACGGCCATGCCGAGCATGTCGGCGACCAGGCGGCTGGTTCGGCAGAATTCGGTGGTGTTGATGCCGGTGACGACGCGGAAGTAGTCGCCGCGGGTTCGGATCGCCATCACGACCTCTTCAAGAGCCGCGTTTCCGGCCCGTTCGCCGACTCCGTTGATCGTACCCTCCACCTGCCGCGCGCCGTTGGCGACTCCGGCGAGCGAATTGGCGACCGCCAACCCAAGATCGTCGTGGCAGTGGACGCTGATGGTGGAACGGCTGATATTCGGGACGTTCTCCGTGATGGACCGGATCAGAGCGCCGAACTGTTCCGGGACCGTGTAGCCCGTGGTATCGGGGATGTTGACGACCGTGGCCCCGGCGCCGATGGCTGCCTGGAGCATCTCGCACAGGTACGCGGGCTCGGCACGGCCGGCATCCTCCGCATAGAACTCGACATCGTCGGTGTAGGAACGGGCGAGTTTTACGGCATCGATGGCCATTTGCACGAGCGTGGCTCTCTTTTCATCGAGCGTCGTCCCGTACTTTTCATCGCGGAACTTGCCCATGATGTGAATGTCCGAAACGCCAATGCCCGTGTGGATGCGCGGTCGTTTCGCCTTGGCCAGCGCCTTTCCGCAGGCCTCGATGTCGCTCGCCACGGCGCGCGAGAGGGCGCAAATGGCCGGTCCCTCGATCTCGGTCGAGATCAACTGAACGGCCACGAAGTCCTCGGGCGAGGACGCCGGATAGCCGGCCTCGATGATGTCGACGTTGAGCCGGGCCAATTGCCTGGCGATCGTCAGTTTCTCTCTGCTTCCGAGCCGCGTGCCGGCCGCCTGTTCGCCGTCCCTCAGCGTCGTATCGAATATGGCTACTTTGTCGCTCATCGTACCGTCCTTGGGACGATTCTATCGCTCGTTAGCGCGTGCGGGGCTGGGCCTCACGCCCGCTTCAGGCCCAGACCCGGGCGGTCGGGCAGAACCAGCTTTCCGTTTACCACCTTCACGCCCGAGTAAGGGTCGTTGGCGATCAGCAGGTTTCCGTCGAGGTCGGCATAGTCCACTAATGGGGAAAGGTGCGCCGCCGCGGTCACGCCGATCGAGCTTTCAATCATGCAGCCCAGCATCGTCTTCAAGCCCAGCGACTTTGCGATCTCGATCATCCGGAACGCTTCCAGCATTCCGCCGCACTTCATCAGCTTGATGTTGACGCCGTCGTAGGCGGTTGCGAGCTTCGGGATGTCCGCCGGGTGCAGGCACGCCTCGTCCGCGATGATCGGGATGTGGACACGGTCCCGCACCCATCGGATATCGTCGATCATCGCCGCCGGCATCGGCTGCTCGACGAACTCCACTCCCTGCGACTCCAGCCAGTTGATCTTCCGGACCGCCTCTTCCCTGTCTTTCCAGCCCTCGTTAGCGTCGACGCGCAGCGGCTTCTTCGTTACGCTGCGCACGGCTTCGATGGTCGCTTCGTCGGTATCGAGACCGACCTTGATCTTGAGCACGGGAAACGCTTCGGCCTCCCGCACCTTCTGCCGTGTAACTTCCGGCGTGTCGATACCGATCGTGAACGTAGTCACCGGGGCATCTCCAGGGTCCAGCCCAAAATGGCGGTATAGCGGGACGCCGAGCTTCTGTCCGATCCAGTCCATCACGGCGATGTCGATCGCGGCCTTGGCGGCGTACTGTCCCTCGATGCGCCGGAACACCTCCGCCAGAAGCTTTGAAAAATACCAGGGATCGGCGGAACGGAGCAGGTCGGCGACCGACTGCACCGCTTTACGGGCGGAGTCGGCGTTCTCTTTGTAACGGACGATCGGCGCCGCCTCCCCGAAGCCCGTCACCCCGTCGCGCTTGAATCGCAGGTGCAGGTTGTCGCGATAGTCGCTCGATGACATCACCGTCGTCCACGTGTGCCGAAGCTTCAGACGCACGACCTCCGTACGAACTTCGGCGGACTCTGCCTGCCCCGGCCACGCAGCCAGGCCCGCCATGCCGATCAGATCCCGCCGCCTCATTTCAACCTCCGGCACGCCACCAGCAACCCGCTCCAGTGCGCCTCGTCGAGGCGGCTGATCTGGACCACCGGACGCTCGTGTGTTGTCGCGTGAATGAATTCTCCCCCGCCGATGTACATTCCCGTGTGACTGATTTTCTCCGGCGAACTCCCGAAGTACAACAGGTCTCCCGGCCGGAGCTCGGGGCGGCCGACAGGCCGGAATCCTTCCCAACGCGCTTGCGGCCGGCTGTCCCGTGGAATGGTAACGCCCATCCGCCGGTAAAGCATTTGCGTGAAGCCGGAGCAGTCATACCCGAAGGTCGAGGTTCCGCCCCAGTAATATGGCAAGCCGAGGAACCGCTTTGCGAGCGCGATGGCGGCGTCCACGTTCAATGGCATTGTCTCGAACGTTATGTCCCCTCGTTGCACCCACGCCCGCCGTCCATCCGGCAGCCGGATCTCAAGCCACCGTTCCTCGTCTCCGGTGACCTCTTCGGCGACTTCCAGTTTCGTCTCGAACGCAACCGTCAGGAGCGGCTTGTGCCGGGTAACATCCGGGTCACGGTACAGGTTTGCGAACATGTTTTCGACGCGCGCCACCAGGGTACCGGATGCATATGGTTTCTCTCCCTCCCGCAACCGGCGCATCGCCGACAGGCGGATCCAGCCCGGGTAGTCGTCCGGCGTCCGTATCTTCGCCCACTCTCCCCGTTCTTCGAGAACCGCCACCGTTGTGCCGTAAAGCGCCTGGGAGACGACATCGGCATTCTCGTCCGGACCGGAATGCATGTCCGTCAACGGATGAATCAGTACCGCCTCGGAAATGGCCATAGTCAGCGCTAAGACGAACAGAGCATTCATTCTCAGACTCACTGCCGGGGGACCGGCTGTTCACATATTAACCTTCGATAGCGGGAGTACATCACCCATTTTCAGTATTGACCCACGGCCGACTTCAGGGTTAAGTAGACTACAGGCGGTGATTGGCCCGGCCGACTTTAATAGTGGGTACCGGCGAGTCTTTGGCCGGCGCCAATCGCCGCGCTACAACACAGACACCAGCGGGAGGGGAGGCACGCCGCCCTACAAGAGCCGCGAGACTCCCTTCCGTTCCAAGCGGGATTGGCAGGCTGGCACGCTCAGGAGGAGTAGGCGAGGGTAGACGCCAGCCAGCCTGCATGTTTTTCTCAGGTATGCGCAATGGCAAGAGCGCTTGAGTTGTTGAAAGATCGTTGGCTGGAAATCCTGCTGCTGGCTCTCTCCATCGGAATCTCCGCTCCGTTAACCCGATAGCCTGCGCTCACCCGCTCTATTTCTTTCTTCCGCCCGCGAGCATCCCATCGATCAACGTGAATAGCGCCTTCCCCTCGAAGATCGCCTGGTTCGCCGGGCTGTATCCGTA
>DATIFQ010000519.1:0-28263 GCA_035455185.1 Bryobacteraceae bacterium
ATCAGCAGGGCGCCCCACCACAACTCGGTGTGAAGGTTCGCCATCACGACTTCGCGCTCGGGCGGGCTGGTGAGTCCGTAGAGGCCGAAGCCGAGAATGATGACGCCATAAATCAGCAGCAGAACGCCGATGAAGAACCAGATCGAGATGAAGTGCCGGCCTTTGCTCATGTTCCGCTCCTACCAGAAGATAATGTTCAGCACCGCGAACACTGTACCCACGACCACCGCCCAGAAGATTGGGCGCTGGTAAATCGGCAGGTGCCGTTCGGACGGTACTTCCGTCAGCCCGTAAACGAGGCCTTTCAGTTCCTCGGCCGGTTTCGGCTTCGTTACCAGGCTCACGACGACCGTCACGACCACGCAGATGATCCAGGACCATAGCGCCCGGTACATGTTCTCGGCCATGTCCTTGGCGTGGCGGGACAACGCGATGTAGGCCAGCGCGCCGGGGTCCATCTTCACCCAGGCCCACATGCTGATGGAGGAAACCGTGCCCGACAGCAGGCCCCAGAAGCCGCCCGCTGGAGTAGCGCGCCGCCAGAGCATTCCGAGCAGCACCGTGCCGAACAATGGCGCGATAAAGAAGCTGAACAGCGCCTGCACGTAGTCCATGATGCTCTTGAATTCCATCACCAGGTACGCGGTGCCGATGCTTATTAGCACGCCGATGATGGTGCACCAGCGGCCCATCTTCACGTAGTGGCTGTCGGCGGCTTCCTTCTTGATCAGCGCGCGGTAGATGTCATACGTCCAGACAGTGGCGAACGCGCTCACGTTGCCTGCCATGCCGGACATGAAGCCGGCAATCAGCGCTGTGATTCCCAGGCCGAGCAGACCCGGCCCGAGGTAGCGCGCAAGCATGAGCGGCAGAACCTCGTTGTAGCTGTGGCCGCCGGTGGCGATCGCCTCGCCCTCTCCCACGAGCTTGATCGGCAGCAAGGCCAGCCCCAGCAGCCCCGGCAGAATCACGATGAACGGCACCATCATCTTGAAGCCTGCTCCGATGATCGGCGCCATCTTCGCCGACCGCAAATCTTTGGCCGCCAGAACTCGCTGCACCACCAGGAAGTCCGTCGTCCAGTAGCCGAACGAGATTACCCAACCCAACCCGAGCACGATTCCCGTCCAGTGGATGCCCATCGGGTTGTCGGTGAACGATCCCATCGTGCTCCAGAGGTTGGTGAAATTCTGACCTGGGAAGTTTCGCGAGATGCGCTCGACCATCCCGTTCCATCCGCCCGCTTCGATCAGCCCGACGATCGGAATCAGCAGCGCTCCGAGCCAGATCAGCACGAACTGGAGCACTTCGTTGAAAATCGCCGAAAGCAGCCCGCCGAGCGCCACGTAGACCGCCACCGTGAGCGACGAGGCCCAGATGCTAAAGTGGATGTCCCACCCGAGCACCACTTTCATCACCAGCGCCATCGAGTACATGTTGATGCCGCTCATCAGCACAGTCATGAAGGCGAACGAAACGGCGGACAGCGCCCGGCTCGGCTCGCCGAATCTCAGCATCAGGTATCCCGGCACGGAGTGCGTCTTCGAGATGTAGTAGAACGGCATCATCACAATGCCGAGGAAGAGCATTGCGGGGATCGCGCCGATCCAGTACCAGTGCGTCGCCAGGATGCCGTACTGATACGCGGCGGCGGCCCAGCCCATGAGCTCGAGTGAACCCAGGTTGGCGGCCAGAAAACTCAACCCGGCAACCCAGGCCGTCATTTCTCGCCCGGCGAGAAAAAAATCTTCGCCGGTCTTCGTGTGCCGTTTCAGGTAGAAGCCAATGACCAGAACGGCCACGAAGTAGATCGCGATGATGAGCAGGTCGGCGAAACTCAGGGACAGGAGCCGTGCCGGAGCGTTCGCAAACAACAGCAGACAAAGTGAGGACATGCCGTTCAAGATCCATCAATTCTACAGGGACTTCCGCGGGTTGTCGATGATGTTCGATTTCGCTTGAAACCCGCCCTGTTCGAGCCTACAATCGAACCAGACGAATGGACTACCCCAAGTCCAAGGAGGAGGCTGATGGCGAATCCTGAGAAGCATGGGAAGAACCCTGTCCGGGAGTGGTTTGAAGGCGAGGAGGGAACGGTACCGGCGAATCCTCGCAGTTCGCACCTTGTGGGCTCCTACATTAAGGGTTCCAAGCTGCTGGCGAAGAAGCCCAGGCCGGTGACTGCCGCCCGGGCGCAGAGTCAGACGCCGTCAAAACCCGAACCGGCTCTTCTCCGAGAGCCCGGGCCGCCGGCCAAGGCCAACGCGAAGCCGTCGCAGGCCGCGTCGTGGGAGCATCAGAAGAAACTGGGGCGCTTGCCGAATCTGCGTGCGCCCTACCAGTACAAGAGCCGTTGAATTCCGTCAGGAGATGATCTTCTTGCGCACGGCGTAGAGAACGATTTCCGCCGTGTTGTGCAGGTTCAGCTTCTGCATCAGGTGGGAGCGGTGCGTCTCCACCGTGTATAGGCTGAGGTTGAGGAGTGTCGCGACTTCCTTGTTCGACTTCCCTTCCGCGAGCAACTGGAGAACCTCCTTCTCGCGGTCCGTCAGCAGATCGTAGGAGTCCTGAAGGTTCTCCTGCCGGAGGCGTCGCATGTAGTCATCGAGCAGCGTCTGCGCGATCGCGGGGCTGAAGAATGGGCGCCCCTGCGAGACCGCCTGCACCGCGCGCACGAGATCGCTCTCGGTTGAATCCTTCAAAAGGTAGCCCTTCGCCCCGACGCCGAGCGCCCGCACGAGGTATGTTTCGTCGGAGTACATGCTGAGCATGATCACGCCGGTTCGCGGGTTCTTTTTCACAATCTGTGCGGTGGCGTCAATGCCGTTCAACTGCGGCATGGCGATGTCCATCACCACTACGTCAGGGTTGAGTTCCTCCGCCATCGCCACCGCCTCCCGGCCGTCGGCCGCTTCGCCGACCACTTTCATTTCCGGCGACTTCTGCAGCAGATATCGGAGGCCCTTGCGGACCACACCGTGGTCGTCGGCCAGCAGAACACGGATCTCGCTCAACAGGGCACCTCCTTTCCCAGCGGGATTTCCACTCGCAGAGAAGTGCCGCGGTTGGGCAGCGAGTGAATCGTCACCGTGCCTCCAAGCTCGCGCACGCGTTCCTGGATGCCAATCAGCCCGAGTCCCGGCCCCGAGGATTCCGATGCATCGAGACCGACGCCGTCGTCCTGGACGGTGAGAAACACCGCGTCCGGCCGTCCGTGAATGGCGACGCGGATGGTGCGGGCCTGCGAATGCCGCACGCTGTTCGTCAGCGCTTCCTGCGCAACGCGGAACACACATGTCCGATGGCTGTCCGGAAGCCCGTCGAGAGTTCCGTCGATCTGGACCGTGACCGGGATCCCGCTCCGGCGACTGAACTCTCTGCCTTGCCACTCGACCGCCGCGCCGAGCCCGAGATCGTCCAGCATCGACGGTCGCAGCCCCATGGCGATGTTCCGCACCGAGACGAGGGTTTGTTCGGCAAGGTGCTTCACATCCGCGAGGCGGGACTGGAACCGTTCCCCTGGCGTGTGCCGGTCGTCCTCCAGGTTGGCCAGTTCCATTCGGAGTCCTGTGAGCATCTGACCGACCTCGTCGTGCAACTCGCGGGAAATGGATTTCCGTTCCGTCTCCTGGGCGCGCACGAGCTGTTGCGAAAGCCGGCGCAGTTCACCTTCAGCGCGCTCGGTAATCCGCTGCTGCTCTTCCGTTCTTCGCTCCAGTCGTGAGACTCTCAAGATGCTCAGGACAGCCACCAGAATACCCAGCAAAACCACGAAAGCGATCATCCACGCCACATAGCGGCGGAACGCCGCCTGGCTGCGCCGAAGCAACTGTTGCTGGCGCTGAAGATTGCTCGCGTTCAGTTTCTGGATTTCATGGGCCATGTTCAGTACGGCGTCGCGTCGCGGCAGCACCTGCCGCCGGAGAAACAGGGAGCTGAGGGCGATCTTCTGTTGTGGTGTCCATTCGAAAATCGGATCCAGGGAATCCCAATACGCGTCGATCTCGCGCCGCAACTCGCGGAGAACACCGGCATCCTCCGCGCCCAGGAGGCGCTCCAGTTTCTCCAATTGCTCCCCCATCGAGTTGCGGATCTCACGAAGATGTTCGCGGTGCGCCTCGGCGGTCAAGTGCGACGGATCGAGCAGGAAATCGCGGGCAAGGATACCGGAAATGTGGATCTGAGAGCCGATCCCGGTGAGCGCCGCGGTGATCTCCCGATCCGTCGCGTGGATATTCATGATCTCGGACTGGATCTGCCGTGCGCGCCGCGAGGCCCCAATCCCTGCGAGAGCGATCAAAAACACAAGACTGCCGAAACCAAAGATGAGGATTGGCCAAGTTCGCGTCCGCATGACGTCGCTCTTTCCGCTTACTCCCATTCTTTCACGCCGTCTCCCTTCCTGGAGGTATGGATCGCAAAGTCTGGACAAACTAGTCTGGAGAGTGATGATCGTCGTGTTTACCGACCTCGACGGGACCCTTCTCGACCACGAGACCTACTCGTGGGAACCGGCCCGGCCCGCTCTCGATGCGCTCGCCCGGCGGCGCGTTCCGCTTATCCTTTGCACCAGCAAACCACGCGCCGAGATCGAGCCGCTGCGGTCGGCCCTTGGCAACCGGCACCCGTTTATCGTCGAGAACGGCGGCGCGGCGTTCCTGCCGCAGGGATACTTCCCCTTTGCCGTTCCAGGGGCGGCCTCCCGCGACGGGTACGAGGTCATCGAGTTCGGCAACCGGTACGTGGAGCTTGTCGAAGCCCTTCGCTTGGCGGCCCATACGGCCGGGGTGCCCGTGCGCGGATTCAGTGTGATGACCGCCGCGGAGATCTCCGAGCGTTCCGGCCTCTCGCCGGAGAAGTCCCGGTTGGCGAAGCTGCGCGAGTATGACGAGCCTTTCTATATTCTGGATCCTTCGCGCGAACGCATTCTCCTCCGGGAGATCGAAGTGCTAGGCAAACGCTGGACTCGCGGCGATCGCTTCTTCCACATCACGGGATCGAATGACAAAGCGACCGCTGTGCGCCGGCTCATGGAGCTTTACCGGCAAGCTCACGGAACGGTGACCACCATCGGTCTCGGAGACGCTCCGAACGACGCTGAGTTCCTCGCGGTCGTCGACAACCCAGTCCTCATCCGGTCCCGGTTCTCTGCTGCTCTTCAGGCTCTTGTGCCGAATGGCCGGCTTACCGCCCGTCCCGGGCCGTACGGCTGGAACGAGGCCATTCTAGAGATGGTTCCAGAGTGAACGCTCGCCGCGTTCCTCTTTTGCTTCCGACTGCTCCTGGAAATAACGTCTGGCGGAATCCCGCCCGCCTAGACCCAACGCCAGACTCGCCGCGAAAACCGCTCCACCCATCAGGATGATGAATGCTGCCAGAAACACGCTCCGGGCGAAGTTGAGCTGATCTGCGGCGACCACAACGGCCACGAACATGATCGCCACCCGAACCGCCCCCGCCAGTTTCCTGGGCGACGGAACGCCCTCGTTGACCGCCCACACAAGCGTGCTTCGCCCCAGAAACTGGCTCAACCACACGCCCGCCAGCAGAATCAGTCCCGCGACCACAAGCTTCGGCAACAGGAAGACGAAGCTCTGTGTTATCTGCGTCGTAAGGTCGGTGTTGAACACGCTCAGGCCGGTCAGAAAACCGCCCAGCAGAATCAGCCAGTACACGCTCTCGGAAACCAACCGGGTGGCTCGGAGGCGTCCCGACCGGTCAAGCATAAAGGCCAGGCCGGTCCTCCTCAGGAACCGGTCTACCGCAATTCCCTTAAAGATCCGATTCAACACCCACCGCGCCAGCAAGGCCGCGATGTACGCGCCAAGCAGAATGATCAGCGCGGCAACTAAGGAGGGCAGATACGTGGTCGCTTGGTATTTCAGTCGCGCCAGCACGCCCTCCAGAACCTGTTGCATGGTTTCGATCATGGTTCAAACCTCCAGGTTCGCCCGTTCGACGACACCGCTCTTCTTGGGGACGGGCTTCTCCGCCGCCGGTGCGGGCTCGGCGTCCCAGTGAGCGATCAGGTACGGTTTCATCCGCTCGAAGCACAAGCACAGCTCTTCGATCTTTTGCTCGACCTGCGCCGAGAGGAGACTCGTGGTTTCGATCACGAAAGAAGCGACCCGCGCGAGGTACAACGGCGTCAACGAGCGTAGCAGATGGCCCCGGCCGAGCCTCGCTTTCCGGTGCGCGCAAGCAAAGTCCAGTACCACTCGCGTCCAAAGATCGTCGTCGATATGGAAGCTGGTGGCGCCGGGATGGGCTTGCTCGGCGAGTTTCCGAATTTCGCTGAACGTGCTCGGCTGCAACGCGATGGACCACACCTCACCCAGTTCCTCGCATCCGTGGCGGAAGGCGTTGAGCATGCGGTCCAGGTTTACTTCGATCGGATCGAGCCCCACGTCGAAACGGAACCCGAACAACTCCACGGCTTCACTCCCCGATCGGTTGCGCCAAACCGGTTCGTACTCCTGCATCAAAAGAAACACGCTGCCCACTACCTGGTGCAGCATCGCGCTCAGGTCCGCGCCGGGGTCCTTGGCGTCGTGCAGCTTCGCCCCAAGAAAACTCTGGCAGACGCGGAATCCTTCGGCGAGCGCGATGGTTGTCATCCAGATGTCGATCCCGTAGCGCGCGATGTCGGTCTCCCAATCCTCACGCGAAAGGTAACGTGAGAGCAGCCTTGCGGAGACGCCGAATTCGCCTCCGATCGGCTGCCTCACTCGGTGTCCATACAGCGCGCGAGTCAGCGGATACACGATGCTGTTCGTGATCGTGCCGTCATACTTGTGGCGGTGATAGTAGGGTGCCACGAAGTCGTATCCTGCGAACAAAACCGGGCGCAACAGCAGGTCGAACCACTCTGGCGTGATCGAACGGAGATCCGAATCGACCACCGCGCACGCTCTCGCTTCCAGCCGCTCCGCCATCTGGAAAATCAGACGGAAGGCGCTACCTTTGCCCGGAATGCCGTGGTACGGGAACGACAGCCGGTGTACACCGGTCAACGGAGTAGACAACAGAAGAAGATTGGCGTCCTCCATTCCTGCGGAGACGACCGCCTGCGCCGTCCCGTCCTTCGACCCACCATCGGAGTTGACGATCACCCCGGTCAGATCGGGAAAATATTTCGCCAGCCCCGCGCAGGCGGCGCGTGTCACGTGACCGATCGTCCGGGCATTATTGTAGCTCGGAATCCCTATGACGACGTCCGCCTTCCGGATCTTTTCCGCCGCCCTAAGTGCATCGAGAGGCAGTTGGTTTTCCGCCATCCTTCCAGTCCTATGCTCCTCGTCCCACCACCAGTTTCATGTCTTTGTCGACGGCGTCCCGAAGAAGATCGAAGTACTCGGGAATCGCCGCCAGCACCCGGTTCCAGTTCGGGATCAGTGGCAGGCCGAGCGGATCTTCGATATACTCCGCCGCGGCCTGGTTCAGGCTCTTGGCGAATGCCGCGACCGCCATCTCTTCCCCGTGCCGGTCGAACTTCAAACCGTTCAGCATCGCGTCGGCGTAATAGCGCGCGATCGTGTCCTGCGCCATTCGCACGTATCGCACGCCAAGGCTGCGGAAGTGATCGGCCGTGAAAACGATCCCTTCGGCGGCCATCGTGCGAAACAGCGACTTGGCGATGTCGGCGGCCATTCGCCGCAGCCCCTTCGTCGCGTCTTCGGCGGATAGCGTCTGGTGCTTGTGCTCGTAGTTGTCCGTCAAATCCACCTGACAGATCCGCGCGGTGGCGCAGTTGCGATAAACCTCCGCCAGCACGCCCACCTCAAGTCCCCAGTCACCGGGGATCCGGTTCACACGCGCCAGGTTGGCATCCATTGCGAACTCCCCGGCCAGCGGGTAGCGAAAGCTGTCCAGAAATCGCAGAAAGTCCGTGCCGGGAGCCATGCTGTCCAGCGCCCGCACCAGCGGAGTAACGAAGAGCCGGGTCACTCGTCCGTGCATTCGGTCGGTCACTCGTGCGTAGTAGCCCTTGCAGAACTCAAAACCGAGGTTCGGATTTGTCACCGGGTAGCAAAGACGAGCCAGTAACTGGCGGTCATAGTTGACGATGTCGCAGTCGTGAAGTGCGATCACGTCACAGTCGCCCATCGCCAGCATGTAACCGTACGCCATCCAGCAGGAACGGCCCTTGCCGTCCCCTCCCGCTGAGAGCCCCCGTTCCTCAAGTATCTGGAACAGCTTCTGGATCCGTTCGCTGTCGATCCAAATCAAGGTCACAGGCGTATAGAAATCCTCGAAGTAGGATCGTGCATGGTCGAACTCCTGCCGGCTTGCACGCCCGAGGGCGACCACGATCCGTTGTAGGTACCTGACCTGCTTCACCTCTGGCACAATCCGCTGCATCGCCGGTGTCTGAAATTCCGAGTACAGCGCCGGCAGCACGAGCCCGATCGGACGGTTCCTGGAAAAGCGCTCCAGGTCCCCCTCCAGCCGTTCGATGCTGTTCGGCCGTAGCCGGTGTAAAGTCGTCACGGCACCGGTCTGGTAGAAATCGGACATAACGGTGGCCTCTGTCCGAGGGTAGACGGCGCTGGCGCGCGGAGGTATCCCCCCCAGGGAGTAGTGTGGAGAGGAAAAGGGGGTAGCTTCAGCCGAGCCGGAGCGGTGCCTCTTCAGGAACAACCGGGGCCAGGTTGCGGTAGGCCAGTCTCAAGAGAGGCGGCGCCGCCAGCGTGGTCGCAACTGCCATAAAGACGACCACCCCATAGACGTGTTCGCCCAGCACCCCGAGTCCCAGGCCGATCTGGGCGACCACCATTCCAACCTCGCCGCGTGGGACCATCCCGACGCCGACCCGGAACGCGTCCGCCCGGCCCAACCGGATCGCACCCATGCCGCAACCCACCAGCTTCGCGAGTACCGCCGCCACCACGATCAGCAGCGCGAGCGCTAGGATCGAAGATTGCGAGAACACCGACAGGTCCACGTGCAGGCCGATCGAAGCCAGGAAGAACGGCACAAGCAGTTCCGTGACACCATGAGCCAGGTCGTGGACGCGGTGGCTGACGCTTTCCGAGAGCGCCATCCCGGCCAGAAATGCCCCGATGATCGCCGCGACCCCGGCGTAGACCGCGAGCAGCGAGAGCCCGAACAGCAGCACCATCGCAAACGCGAACTGCGCCTCGCAGATGTGCAAGCGTTGCTGCACCCGCGGAACGACTCGCTCCATGGTCCGCGTACCCCACTTGGCGACGATGATAGTGAATGCGATGGCCACTGCTCCTGTGAGAGCCAGTTCAAGCAGATTAACGCTTCCCTTTGCCATACTGCTCACCAGGGCCAGGACGAGCAGCCCGAGCACGTCGTCGATCACCGCTGCGGCCAGGACGATCCGGCTTGCCTTAGCCTGAAGCCACCCGCCCGACGCCAGGACCTGCGCGGTGATCCCTACGCTGGTCGCCACCATTGCCGCGCCCACGAAGATCGACTCCAGTTGCGGCTCGCCCCAGAACTGAAAGATTCCCCAGCCGAGCGCGAAGGGGACGATCACGCCCAGGATCGCCACCGCCAAGGCGGTACCCCCAACCCGCATCAGCTCGGACGACTTCACTTCCAGCCCAACGCGGAACAGCAAGAACATCACACCAAGGTCCGCGAGCGCCGTGATCAGCTCCGCGGGTTCGATCCAGCCGAGTACGCTCGGCCCGATCAGGATTCCTGCGACGATTTCGCCTACGATCGCCGGCTGCCGGAGCCGTTCGAAAAGCTCGGCCATGAGCTTCGCCGAGCCAAAGACAATCAGCATCGACAGCGGGATCTTCACCGCCTCGGGTCCGGTGGCAAGCAGCAAGCTGAACGCGGCGGACAGATCGAAGTGCGTCATCAGGTGCCTTTTTCGATTCTATAACAGGGTCTGCGAATCGTCCGATTGGCGAGTTCCATGAGCCAGTACGGATTCCAACTTGCGCCGCAATTCCGCCGCCAGTCTGGGGCTGTGGCCTCCGGTTGAGACCGCGATCTGCACTTCGCCCGAACGGACTCGCGCCGGGACCAGGAAATCGCACTCTTCGGGGCAGTCGGCCACGTTGACCGGGATACCTCTCCGCTTGGCCTCCAGTGCGACCGCCCGGTTTACCTTCCGGTCGTTCGTGGCCGCAAATGCCAGCGCCATTCCGTTCAGGTCCGAGAGTCGGAACCGCCGCTTGCGCAGGTGGGCGCCGAGCCGCTCAAACTCCGGCAGCGCCTCGGGTGCCACAACCGTCACCCTGGCGCCCGTTTCCAGCAGTCCTGTCACCTTGCGGAGAGCTACCTTTCCCGCGCCGGCGACGAGTACCGGCCTGCCCGACAGGGCGAGAAAAATCGGGTAGTGGAGCATCGAGAAGCCAATGCTATCATGAAGGTCCATGGCGGAGTCTCCCCGCCTGCCCACGGTGGTGATCGTGGGCCGGCCGAATGTCGGCAAATCCACTCTTTTCAATTGCATACTCGGGCGGCGGCGCTCCATCGTCGGCGACGAATCAGGCATCACGCGGGACCGCATCCACGGCGAGGCCGTGCATCGCGGCAGGCACTTTGAACTGATCGACACCGGCGGTATCCTGCCCAACGAAGCCGAACTGATCCCCAGCGAGATCTTCCGCCAGGCGCGCGTGGCCCTTGAGCGGGCCGCGCATATCATCTTGCTGATCGACGGGCGCACGGAGATCACCGCCACCGACCGCGAGCTGGCGCAACTCCTTCACCGCCTGGGCAAACCTGTAGCCCTCGCCGTGAACAAGATCGACACTGCTGCCCGGGACGTGCTGGCGCATGAGTTCCACGTGCTCGGCATTTCAGACCTGTTCCCGGTTTCCGCGGAGCACCGCCTCGGTATCGACGATCTGCTCGATCACGTCACCACGGGCTTCGACCTTACTGAGATTCAGGAAGCCGAAAAGGCGCCGATCAAGGTCGCCATCATCGGCCGGCCCAACGTCGGTAAGTCGACTCTGCTTAATACCCTCGTTGGCGAGGATCGTGCCATCGTCTCGCCTGTCGCTGGCACTACTCGCGACGCTGTTGATGAGAGCGTCGTGATCGACGGCTGCCAGTTTGTCTTCGTCGATACCGCCGGCATCCGGCGCAAGGGTAAGACGAAGCTGATGGCGGAGAAAATCAGCGTTGTGATGGCGCGCCGGCACATTCGCATGGCCAACGTCGTGCTGCTTGTGCTCGACGCCACCGAGGGAGTCGTCGGCCTGGATGCGAACATCGCCGGTTATGCGCACGAGGACGGCCGCGCCATCATCCTCTGCGTCAACAAGTGGGACGTCAGCCCGGACAAGAGCACTAAGACGTTTACTACGAAAGTGCGCGACGAGATGAAATACCTGGAGTACGCTCCGGTTGCCTTCGTTTCAGCGAAGACCGGCGCGGGCGTTCACCGGCTTTTCCCGCTGATTCGAGAGCTATATGATGCGGCCTCGCAGCGCGTTTCAACGGGCGAACTGAACCGCTTCCTCGAAACACTTCACATCGAGTCGGAGCAAAAGGTGCAGTACATTACGCAGCCCTCCGTCCGACCCCCGACGTTCGTCCTCTTCACGGACCGCCCGGGCAAGCTGCACTTCTCCGCCGAGCGGTACCTGATCAACCGGCTGCGCAAACAGTTCGGTTTCCGCGGCACGCCGATCGTCATTAAGACAAAAGCGAAGCAGCGGCGGTAGATAAGAGCGCTCACTTCACGCGAAACATCGCGATGTACTGCTTCTCCGGTGCGTGGTCGCGCCTCCATAGCAGTTCGTAGCCCGCGGCCTCGATCTCCTGTACAACCTGCTCCGCGCTGGCCCGGATGTGCGTCAGCGCGAAATCGGGATCTCTCTCCATAGCACCCCGCTTCTTGTGGTACTCAACGATTGCCAGGCGCCCTCCGGGACGCAGGCTCTGCTTGATACCAGCCAGCATCCGTTCGGGGTAGTCGAAGTGGTGGTATACGTCGAGCACAATGACGAGGTCGGCCGCACTTGCCGGCAGCTTCGGGTCGGTTTCCGTACCCAACACGAACTCCACGTTGTGACGCGCGGCTTCCTTGACGCGCTCCCGGGCGAGGTCCAGGAAATCCTGGTGGATGTCCTCCGCGATTACGCGCCCTTCTACCCCGACTGCCTTGCTGAGGTCTCGCAACAGGGTTCCTGTGCCGGTGCCGAGGTCGACCACCGTCGAGCCGGGGCGAATCTCGAGCCGTTGCATGAGTTCAGCCGGCCGGAGATTCTCCAGTCGCGAGGGTGATTCCAGGACCCCCGCCATCCTCGCGCGCCCTTCTTCTGTCTCGTATTCCCGGTTGGCCTCTTTGGCGACCTGGCACCAGCCGGTCGTCGAAAGCAGCAGCAATCCCAGTGTGCGTCGCATTGACACCCCCGTTCGCTATTTGACTGCGCCCAAAACTACTCCGATTCAAGAAATCGAGACGAGCTTCAACTCTTCGTCGGAAGCGGCGTCACCTTCGGTTGCAGTCCCGCCTTGGCCAGCAGCGCGTACACCAGGAAGCCCGCAAGGAAGCCGTACACAGCCGCTGGTTGCAGGTACGGCTTGGTCTCTTCGGCCACCGGCAGGAACGGCAGGATGCCGATCAGGAACCCGACCGCCCAGGCGCCGTAGCCCGCCCAGTTGACCCCTTCTCTCGGGCCCGCCCACTTGTTTCCGGAGAGCAGATAGTCCGCCGCCATTGCGCCGCAGATCGGTCCGAACGACGCGCCGACAATCGTAAACAGTCCGATCAGGTTGCTCGCCGCGCCCGTGATCGCCAGTACGAGCGCCACCGTCACGCCCACCATCGTGGACGCCATGCGCCGCACGCCGGGAATCATCGTGGCGAAGCTGTTTCCGGCGATGAAGGCGCAGAAGCACGCCGGTGGCGCCGATGCGATCGCGAACACCAAGAACATCGCCGCGGCCAGGAAACCCCCGATCCCGGAGATCACCGCGTCGTACGTGAAGCCCTGAACACCGTACAGCACCCGAGCGCCCGCCACCGAAAGCAGCGGCAGCCCGCCGGCGATCAGAATCGCCAGTGTGATTCCGACCAGCCCGCCCATCTTCACGTCGTTCGCGTTCCGGCTGTTCATGCCGAAGTCCGCTCCCGCCGCGCCGGCCGTCGCGAAAAACCCGACGACGATTTGGACCAGCAGCATGAAGCCGACGTACGGATTCGGGTCGGCGGGCACATGCTGTCCGATGCCAACCGCGGTCCGGAAGAACACCAGGATGATCAACAGCAGCGGAATCAGGTTGAGATACAAGGCGAACTTTGCGACGTACTGGATGCCCTTCACCCCGATGTAGGCCATCCCGTAGGCCCACACGATCGCCACCAGCGCGAACGGGAGCGTGCCCGGGCCGGCCTTCGATCCGAATGCGCTCAGGATGAACGTCGACGAAACCAGCGTGTTGACCGAGAACCAGCCGATTTGCAGCAGGCCCATCAGCAGGCCCGGCATGAGATAGCCGCCCGTGGTTCCGAAAGTCGAACTTCCGACCACGTACAGCGGATATCCGGTCTGCATGCCGAGCATCGCCGGCACGCGATAGAACAATGCATAGCTGATCAGCCCGGCAACAACCAGCGCCAGCAGGCACAGGCCCAGGCCGGCGCGGTCGATCGTCCCCTTGGCGATTTCCATGTAGAAAACCACCCAGAGGAAAATGCCGGCATAGCTCGGCGCAGTGTTGATATACCACGGCGCACGGTTTGAGGGAGAATTCGGTACTGCTTTGGAAAGATAGTCGGGAAGCATGTCCGCTCCTCAAGCAATGGAATGGAAAGAGCGGACCAGTATACTACCTCCGGGACGCGGCAAAGGCGTCCGCTCGCCGATTCGTCACCCGCCGGAGCCGTCGTGCTCGCCGGTGCCGGCTAACTCCTCGACCTTGGTGCCCCGGCAGTCGAGCCGTTGCGGAATCGAGGCCCGCGCGTTCACCTGCTCTTCTGTTGCGCCTACATCGCGATGGCGCGAGACCGAAGGTGCGTGCGCGGCTGCAGCGGCTGGCTGCGACACTTCATTCATGATGTCTTGCAAGGTCGCTTCCAGCAGCAGGAACAGCGTTTCAAGGTCCGGCCGGCTGAGCGCGCGGCCAGCCTCGGAAGGGGAGATCGCGGTAAGAGTCACCGATCCGCCCTCCTCAAACGCCGCCAGCCGGCAGGGCAGCATCGCGGAAAGGCGCAAGTCGGCTCCAAGCAGAGCCGCGCTCAGGTCGGGGTGACATAAGGAGAACACGATGGCGTCTTTCGCGGCGCCAGGCTCCTTGTTCCGGATCAGATGGCCAAGATGCATGACCGACACCACGCTGGCGCCGCGCCGTTGCGCTGCCTGCCGTAACGCCGCCTCGATTCCATCAAGCTTCAGCGATGACGTAACTCGCAGCATAGAAGTGCGCTCCCGAGAAGATCATAGCAGAGGCTCCTTCGCTATCGTGCGCGCTCGACAAACAAATCCACAATCTCGAGCGCCGTGCTCCGGATCTGGGCCTCGAGCCCGGAGTACCCCACCAGCGCGGCTTGCTCTCGAAGTCTCGCAGCGGCCTGCGGCGAAACCTCCATCCGGTAGCAATCGGCGTGCTCTCGGTGGGAATACTCCAGGTAGTGCACAGCCGCGCTCTCCGCGGCCTCCATCAGGACATCCCAATAGCTCCTTCGGCGTAGCAGCCTCTTCTTCGAAGCTACCTCTCGCGGTAGATCGATCCGGCAACCAGGTCCGCGCAGCACCACCCGAAGGCATCGCTCGGGAGCGAATGGCAGGCCGGGCTCGGAGTCCGGGAAGGTGGCCAGGATCCGTTCGATGCTCTCTCGATCGGCCTCCCATCCTTGCCACCGGAAGCGTGTCCCTCCGCTCACCAGGGTGCCACGCAGCAGCAGTTCGTGGATACGGCCGGGATCTTTGCCGGCGATTCCCAGCATCAGCTCGATCAATTCCCGCGCGGCCATTTCGCGCACCACCACAGCCGTGATCGAGATCGCCCCCGCTTCCTCGGAGCTGAGTTTGACCCGAATCGACTCCGGTAGCGCCATGCGCAACAAGTGTAGAACATCGTGCCGGGCGTCCGCCGGGGGAGCCCCAACACCCCCCCACATTTTTCAACCTTTCTCCCCACTTTGAACCAAACCATGCGTTATAATTAACTGCGACGCTTGACTCTTGTATTCGGTTTGCCAAAGGTTCCCAAGAAGGTCCACACGACCCGCCACCGGAGTAGTCTCGACTAATGCGGATTGCCTGTAGCGGAAATGCTGTGTCCTTTTTTGCCTTTGTGCGCCGGCTCGGGACAAGCGAGTTGACACGGGAAGGTAAGGAAGGTCCATGAAGGAAAAAGGTACAGTGAAGTGGTTTAACGCCGCCAAGGGGTACGGATTCATTCAGCGCGAAAACGGGGAGGATGTCTTCGTACATTACTCCGCCATTCAGACGGATGGCTACCGGACCCTCGAGGAGGGTTCCAAGGTTGAGTTCGAGGTCACGCAAGGTCCGAAAGGATTGGCGGCGGCCAACGTCACAATGGACGCCTAGTGTGGCTTTTTGTTCGCGGCCGGCCGGGAGCCGTTCGGAGCCCGGCTCGCCGCGATCCGCGGTCCGTCAAGAGCCGCGCTGTTGCATAGAAGTGAGCTGAAATCCAGCAAGGAGGATGATGAGTAAAGAGGACTGCATCGAAGTAACCGGAGTGGTAGTTGAGAAGTTTCCCAGCGGCCTATTTAGCGTGCAGCTTGACCAGGACCGTGTGATCCTGGCGCATCTGGCAGGCAAGCTCCGCCGAAACCGCATTCGGGTTCTGGCGGGTGACCGCGTTACGTTGGAGCTTTCCCCCTACGATCTGACCAAGGGCAGAATCACCTATCGCCACAAGTAACCGCCCCGCATCCCCACGGAACATCCTGTTCGTATTCGGCACTCGGCCCGAAGCAATTAAACTCTGTCCGCTAGTCGTGTACCTGCTCGCGTCCAGGCGTTTCACCGTTCGTGTGTGCGTCACGGCGCAACACAGGCAGTTGCTGGACCAGGTGCTTCAGGCGTTCGGTGTACGCCCCGATTACGATCTGGGCGCCATGCTCCCGGACCAGACGCTTTTCCAATCCACGTCCCGGATTCTCTCCGCGCTCGAGCCGGTGCTAGGAACCGAGCGGCCGGATCTCGTTCTCGTACAAGGGGATACAACCACCACCCTATGCGGAGCCCTCGCCGCCTTCTACGCGAGGGCGGCCGTTGGCCACGTCGAGGCGGGACTGCGGACACACGACACCGCGCGCCCGTTTCCCGAGGAAATCAATCGCGTCCTCGTCGGCCGGCTGGCCACACTCCACTTCGCAGCCACTGAGGGCGCCGCCGCCAACCTCCGCGCCGAGGGGGTCGCCCCCGAACGGATCTCGGTCACGGGCAATACCGGCATCGATGCAGTCCTCTATGTTCGCGATGCGCTCGAGCAGGGCCGGCTCCACGGCGCGGGGCTGCCTCCGCTTGACCCGTCCCGCCGGCTGCTCGTCGTTACCGCTCATCGCCGCGAGAGTTTCGGCCCGGGATTTGAAAACATCTGCTCGGCTCTCGAACGCTTGGCCCGCCGGCCCGACGTCCAGATCGTCTACCCCGTCCACCCCAACCCCAATGTCCGTGAGCCGGTCTTCCGGCGCCTCTCCGAGTTCGCCAACGTTCTGCTCACCGAACCGCTCGATTACGTCACCTTTGTCGACTTGATGCGGCGGTCCTCGATCCTGTTGACCGATTCGGGTGGCATCCAGGAGGAGGGGCCATCCTTCGGGAAACCGATCCTGGTCATGAGGGACAAAACCGAGCGCCCGGAAGCCGTCGAGGCCGGGACGGTCCGGCTGGTGGGCGCCGACGAGAACCGCATCGTGGAGCAGGCGTCCCGGCTCCTCGACAGCCCGGACGAATACCAGGCCATGTCTCGCGTTCACAATCCTTACGGCGATGGCCGGGCATGCGAGCGAATCACCGCCGTAATCGACTCATTCTTCGATAGATAGAGGTTTTCCTGGTTACTCCGAAATAGTCCGTTCCGCGCGTGTTTCCCCCCGGTTTTTTGCGGCCCTTCCGTTATACTGCGGCCGGGAGGGGACACCGCGCATGAAGAACGGCGCCGGAACGCGAAGGGCAAAGAGGAACCTCGTGCAGGGCTCGTCCGGCGTGGCGGAAATGCTCGCCTCCAGAGTGGTTGGCCAGTCTCCCGCGCTCGACGCCATCGTGCCCTGCGTCGAGATGTACCAGGCCGGCCTCTCCCCCGAAGGACGGCCCGCCGGGGTGTTTCTGCTGCTCGGTCCGACCGGTACCGGGAAGACGCACACCGTGGAAGCGCTGGCCGACGTCCTTCATGGAAGCGAAAAGTGCTTGCTCCGAATCGACTGCGGCGAGTTCCAGTTGGAGCACGAAGTGGCCAAACTCATCGGCGCTCCGCCCGGCTACCTCGGCCACCGCGAGACGCAGCCGCTGCTGACCCAGCAGAAGCTCAACATGGCCGCTTCCGAGGGGTGCGGCCTGTCGCTGGTGCTGTTCGATGAAATCGAAAAAGCCGCTCCGTCGCTGACGCGCCTGCTGCTCGGCATTCTCGACCGGGGCACGTTGCGGCTCGGGGACAATGCCGTCGTCAATTTCGAGCGAAGCCTCATCTTCCTTACCAGCAATCTGGGAGCGCGCGGGATGATGCGGGAGCTCCGTCCCGTTTTCGGCTTCGAGGCCGGCGTCCCCAAAGAGCGTGCCTCCGTGGACCGAAAACTCGCAAACATCGGCAGGGAAGCGGTGAAACGCAAGTTCTCGCCCGAGTTTGTGAACCGTATTGACCACGTGATCACCTACCGGCCGCTCGACGGCGACTCGCTGTCGCGCATCCTTGACCGGCACATCAGCGACTTCCAGCGGCACGTCAACTCGCGCCTCGGTCCCGATGGCTTCGGCATTGAAGTACCCTCCGAGACCCGCCGTTTCCTGCTGCGAAAAGGGACCAGCGCCGAATACGGCGCCCGGGAACTGAAGCGAACCCTACACCGGCATCTCACGCAACCGCTGGCGGCGCTGGTCGCTGGAGGCCGGATCGAGCCGGGCTCGAGTGTGAGAATTGAAATCGACGAGGACGAGGATGACGTGTTCATCCGATACTAAGGGGGTGGCTCAGCCCGGCACGCTGTATCTTGTCGCCACCCCGATCGGAAACCTCGAGGACATCACCTATCGCGCGGTGCGGGTCCTTCGGGAGGTGGACGTCATCGCCTGCGAGGACACCCGGCACACGCGCAAGCTCCTGGACCGTTACGGAATCTCCACGCCTACGGTGAGCTACCACGAGCACAACGAGGCGGAGCGGGCCGAAGCGCTGTTAGAGCGGCTGCTTCACGGAACTTCGGTGGCGCTGGTTTCCGACGCCGGCACGCCGCTGGTCTCCGACCCCGGCTACCGCCTTGTGAACGGAGCCATCGAGCACGGCGTTCCGGTGGAGCCCTTGCCGGGTCCCTCGGCCGTTCTTGCCGCGCTCGCCGCCTCCGGCCTCCCGACGGACGCGTTTCACTTTGGCGGCTTCCTGCCCTCGAAATCCACCCAGAGGCGCAAGGTTCTGGAGACGTTGAAGGACGAACAGGCGACTCTGGCGTTCTATGAAGCCCCGCACCGGATCATCGAGTCGCTCGCCGACATCGAAGCGGTGCTCGGGCCGCGGCGTGTTGTGATCGCGCGTGAAATCACGAAGGTTCATCAGGAGTTCCTGCGAGGCCTCCCGGCTGAGCTCAGAGGCATCCTCGAAGCGTGGCCCGCAATCAAAGGTGAGATTACAGTGCTCATCGCCAAGGGAACCTCGCCCGAAGCCGGGGACGAGACCCCACTGCCCGAGGCGGTTGCGGAACTCGTCGGAAGCGGCATACCCCGGATGGATGCCATCAAGACCGTCGCCCGCCGCCGCGGTCTCTCCAAGCGGGAAGTCTACGACGCCGTCGAAAACTCGCGAAAACACGGCTAACCCCCGCTCGGTGAATTGCATGACCCGAGTGTCCGTTTTCGGGAATGGCTTTGTTTGGTCAACGCGGCGCTGATGTGACCGAAGTCATCGACGTACAATAAGTGAACCTGGGATGCTGAAGCTTACCCGAAATCTCGGAGGATCTTCATTTTGAGAAAGCTCTGGATTACTTTTGCCATTGTCGTCGTCGCGTCCTTTGCCGTCCTCGGCTGGATCGGGACGCGCATCTTCCAGGAAATGCCGCCGATCCCGGACCGTGTCGTCACCACGGACGGACAGGAGGTCTTCGCCGGCGGCGAGATCGGTCGCGGTCAAAATGTCTGGCAGTCGCTGGGTGGTATGGAAGTGGGCTCCATTTGGGGCCACGGCAGTTACGTCGCTCCGGACTGGACCGCGGACTGGTTGCACCGTGAGGCGATGTTCATCCTCGACGAGTGGGGCCGCAAGGAATTCGGCAAATCATACGACCAATTGCCACCCGAAAGCGCAGCGCAGCTCCAGGGCCGCCTCGAGCAGATGTACCGGACCAACACCTACGATCCGGCGACGAAAACACTCACGATCGACCCTGTCCGGGCCCGCGCCTTTGAAGCCTCGCTGGTGCACTACTCAGATGTATTCATGAATGGCAACACCGCCTACTCGATTCCCCCGGGCACAGTACGCGACGCCGGCCGCATGCGCCAGTTCGCATCCTTCATGTTTTGGACGGCGTGGGCCGCGTCTGCCAACCGTCCCGGCGACCAGGTTTCCTACACGCATAACTGGCCACACGAGCCGCTTGTCGGCAACAAACCCACCGGAGAAAGCGTGATGTGGACCGGCGTGAGCATCATCATGCTGCTTGCCGGCATCTCCGGGCTCGTCTGGTGGTACGCGGCGCAGGCGCATGAGGAGCAACACGGCCCGCTCCCACCGGTTGACCCCCTCGGCGCCTGGAGGGCGAGCGCGTCGCAGTTCGCCACTCTCAAGTACTTCTGGGTGGTTGCCGTTCTGATTCTGGTGCAGATGCTGATGGGCGTCGTCACCGCACACTACGGCGTCGAAGGGGACGGATTCTACGGGTTCCCGCTCTCCAAGTGGCTGCCTTACAGCGTTTCGCGGACGTGGCATGTGCAGTTGGGCATCTTCTGGATTGCCACTGCGTGGCTCGCCGCCGGACTGTTTATCGGCCCGCTGGTCAGCGGGACTGAGCCCAAGGGCCAGAAACTGGGCGTGAACGTTCTATTCCTGGCGCTCCTCGTCGTCGTCGCCGGCTCGCTCACCGGGGAGTGGCTCAGCGTGCACAACAAGCTCTCGGACGCCACATCGTTCCTGTGGGGCCATCAGGGCTATGAATACTTGGACCTCGGACGAGGCTGGCAGGCGCTGTTGTTCGTGGGCCTGCTGATCTGGCTGTTCCTGGTCGTTCGCTCCATTCGCCCGGCGCTGAAGCAGCCCGGGGAGCAGCGGCCGTTGCTCTGGATCTTCCTGATGTCGGCGGCGGCCATCGGTTTGTTCTATGGGGCGGGTTTGAACTGGGGGCAGCACACGCACCTGTCAATGGTCGAGTATTGGCGCTGGTGGGTTGTGCACCTCTGGGTGGAGGGATTCTTCGAAGTGTTCGCGACTACCGTGATCGCATTCTTCTTCACCCGGCTCCACCTCATCCGGCCTGCCCTGGCCGCGAAAGCCGCCCTGCTCTCGGCGACCATCTATCTTGCGGGAGGCATCATCGGCACCTGCCATCACCTGTACTTCTCGGGCACTCCGACCGTGGCCCTGGCATGGGGCTCCGTGTTCAGTGCTCTCGAAGTAGTCCCGCTAACGCTGGTGGCTTACACCGCCGTGGATGACCTGCGCCGCGGCCGCCTCACACCCTGGGCGCAACGCTACAAGTGGCCGGTCTACTTCTTCGTCGCCGTGGCGTTCTGGAACATGGTCGGCGCGGGGCTGTTCGGCTTCATGATCAACCCGCCGATCGCCCTCTACTTCATGCAGGGCCTGAACACCACTCCGGTGCATGGACATGCGGCGCTGTTCGGTGTGTACGGGATGCTCGGCATCGGCCTGATGCTCGTATGCCTCCGGGCGCTGCTGCCGGACCTCCAGTGGAAGGACAAGTGGCTGAGGTTCGCCTTCTGGGCGATGAACATCGGCCTGCTCACGATGTGCGTGGGTAGCTTGCTGCCCGTCGGCTTGCTTCAGACCTGGGCGTCCGTGGATCAGGGCTACTGGTACGCTCGCAGCAAGGAGTTCCTAGGCACGCCGCTGATGCAGACGCTGCGCTGGCTCCGCGTGCCGGGCGACACGATCTTCGCCCTCGGCGAGTTCGCGATCGTCGCTTTCGTGTTGACCATCCGGCCGGGCAAGTCGCGAGCGTAGTTCACACGCCCGCCGTGCCGCATCGTCAGGACGACACGGCGGGCTTCGCGATGTCCACCCAACGCACGCCGAGTTTCCGGGCGGCGTAGCCCACCGCGGCCAGGTGATCGCCGTACGCCATCACCCAGTGGGAGTCGCGCGCCTCGCCTCTCAGCAGTTCCCAGTTGCCCTGGATCTCGACGTCCTGCTGGGAGCGGCAGATCTCATAGAACGGATTGGCCCGCACAATGCCTTTGAAGCCCACCCAGCACCCTGAACTGTACTCCGGGTCGATAAAGGTGACTTCCTGCCCGATCGGGATTTCCACTTTCGGCGCGGCGCCGTACTCGGACTCGTAATGTGTGGTGATGAGCGCCGGGTTGTAATCCTTGCCGTTTATCCGGCGCGGGCCGGTGCAGTGAGCGCAGGTGACGATTCGCTGATGGGCGATCTGGTAGTCTCAGCATGATGCGGGTGGCCATCTTCGGAACGATTCTCGCGGCCGTGCCTATCCTCGCGCAGATGCCGCAGAATCCGTCGCCGATGGTCGAACACACGCGAGCGCACCGTCGCTTGACGCAGGAGACGCCTCCGGGACGGCGGGAAGCGATCGAGCCCGGTACGCTCTTCCTGCCGGATCGGCTGCGTCTCAAGAACGGCATCCCGCTGCTCGTCTTCTTTCACGGCGGCGCGTGGATCCCTGAGGTCGCCGCGGCGCGGCATCGGATGGCGGTGATCTCCGTTCAGATCGGTGCGGGTTCTGGAGTGTATGCCCGTGCCTTCGCCGATCCCGCGGGGTTTCCGGCCCTGCTGGCGGAAGCGGAGCGGAGGGCGGGCGTTCGGATCGGACGCGTGATGCTCGGAGGATGGAGCGCGGGGTGCGGCGCGATCCGAGAGATCCTCAAGTCCCCAGAGTCGTATGCCCGTGTCGATGCTACTCTGATGATCGACGGCATCCATTCCGGTTATGTCAACGGAAAGCCTGGCCCGCTCGAATCCGAAATCGAGACCGATGCGCTTCAGATCTGGCTGCAGCTGGCTCGGGATGCGATCGCGGGGCGGAAGCGCGCGATCATCACTCATTCGGAGATCTTTCCAGGCACTTTTGCCAGCACCACGGAGACGGCGGATTTCATCATCCGGCAGCTTGGCTTCAAGCGCCGCGCGGTTCTGAAGTGGGGGCCGATGGGAACTCAGCAGCTCAGCGAAGTCCGTGCGGGCCGCTTCCTGCTGATCGGTTACGCCGGTAACACAGCCCCCGATCACGTCGACCAACTCCACGCGCTCCCAGAGTACCTGAAATGGCTCAAGTAAACCCCGACCGCCGGCGGCATCTCGTTCTATTGGCCATTGTGGCCGCTGCCTTGGTGTGGTCCGCAATCCGCCCGCGTGACTACTTCACATGGTTTCTCGAGGTGGCGCCAGTCTTTGTGGGCTTTGTGTTGATTGCTGCGACGTACCGCCGCTTTCCGCTCACAACATTCCTCTACTCGCTGCTCGCTGCTCACTCGTTGATTCTGATGGTCGGCGGACACTACACTTACGCGGAAGTGCCGCTGTTCAACCGGCTGCGCGACATCGGCATTTTCTCCCGCAACAACTACGACAAGGTCGGCCATTTGGCGCAGGGCTTTTTCCCCGTAATCCTGGCTCGCGAGATCCTGATCCGCACCTCGCCGCTTGCCGGGAGCCGCTGGCTCGGTTTCCTGAGCGCTTCCGTGTGCCTCGCCTTCAGCGCGCTCTACGAGATCATGGAATGGTGGGTGTCCGTTCTGGGTGGAAGTAGGGGTGACGCGTTCCTCGGCACGCAGGGTTACATCTGGGACACACAGTCCGACATGTTCCTCTGCCTGGTCGGCTCGATCACCGCTCTTCTGCTCCTGGCCCAGGCGCACGATCGCGCACTGCGCCGGCTTCCGGGCTAGCGTCGGGAGTCGTTGCGCGGCTCCATCATCCAGACATTTCCTCGAAGTTCCGCCATCGGGAAGAACAACTGGTTGTTTCCCAGCGTGAGAGTCATCTCCGACAAACTGATCGCCGAAAGGGAGTGCTGAATCCGGTGAAAATGGCCGACTGGGAACACTTCCCCGAGCGGCTGCTTAGTCACAGGATTCAAGCGCCTCGCCCAGATGCAGCGATAGCCGTCCCGATCCGACGTGAAGTAGATCAGCCTGTTGTTGGGTGCCCAAAGAGGCAGATCGTCCCATGCGCCGCCTTCGGTGACAGCGATCCATTCGTTCACTGGCGACGCCGAATCTTCCTTCACCCGTGCGATGAAGATCCTCGTACGGTGCATGTCCAGATCGACCTTGAACGAGACCCACTGCCCGTCGGGAGAGAAGCGCGAGACGTACACCGGAAGCTCGGGGTGCGCGAGCAACAGACTCTGACGTCCGGTGCCAAGATCCAACAGGTGGATGGTAGCGCGCGGTACGTCCGGGCGGAGGTAGGTAATCCGTTTTCCGTCCGGCGACCAGGTATCGGGCGGGCCGCAATCCAGGCAGACTTTCGTTGCGAGCCCGCTATCTATGCTCAAAGTGTAGACAGAGCGCTTGTTGTCTTCGATCACCTGAAAGGCCACCGTCTTCCCGTCTGGTGCGATCTTCGGCATGCTCGAGAAGACTCTAGGGGCATCGGTCAGGGCCCGCTCCGCTCCGGTGATGAGATCCTTTGTCCAGATCTCGGGTGATCGCGTGCGGTCCGACCGGAAGACGAGCCGCCGCGCGTCCGGTGAAACGTCACACGCGCTATCATTGCCGCCGGCGTCAGTGACCTGTTTTGGCTCCTCGGATGCCTCGCCCCGGTTCGCGTCGACTTTCACGCTCCACAACGTCAGCCTGCGCGAGGCGCTCATGAAGACGATCCGCCCGCCCGGCCCGGCCGAAGCATCTCCCTCCCCGACGCCGAAGGTCAGCCGCTCCACGGGCCCCTTGGCTTTCCATGTCTTTGGGTCAATCCAGATCCGGCACAAGTTGCTGCTGTCTCCAGACCGGCCTGAAAATAACAGGCTGCCGCTGTCTCCGGACTGGCCCGGGAACACGAGGTCTTCTGTGTTAGCGAGGTAACCGTCCAGGGTCGCAAGACCCATTCTCTGGTTTTTCAGAATTTCTACGACTCCTGTACGCACCACAGGGCGTCCATCCAGCGGAGCGACCCAGACATCGAATCCATACGTTGGATGCACTCCGATGAACATGAGGTGTTTACCATCTCGCGTCCACATTGGCTTTGCAGCCGCAGGGAAATCCGGCACGAGTTGTCTCGCCTGTCCGCCGTTGACTGATGCGACGTACATCTGCGTGCCAAGAAGTGCGCCCTTTATACCGACGAAATACGCGATCTGGCTGCCGTCGGGCGAAATCTCGGGGGCGAGTCCCTGTTTCACGACCAGCCGTGAATCCCCACCCAGCGTGGGAACCACATAAATGCCGCCACCGTCGCGTTCTGAGCGGAAGAAGATTCTGGAGCTGTCGGCCGAGAAAGCCGGGCTGTGGTCCGCGGTTTCGTGGTCCGTCAGACGGATCGTTGCCCCGGAGTCAAGTTGCTGAACCCAGATGTCGAGGTTACCCCCGCCGGCACGGTCGGACGCGTAGGCGACCAGTTTGCCGTCCGGTGAAAAGGCCGGGTAGCCCGTAAACCCCGAGTCGCTGGTCAGACTCTTCATCCGGTATTGGCTCTGTGGAGTCGACGCCGGTCCGGTTTCTCGAGTAAACCACCACACCACCGAGAGCGCGACGCAGACGAGCAACCCTGCCGCTACGGCAACTCCCGTGACGCTTCTCCACCAGGGGGTGGACGGCGGCACCGCATCACTTTCCAGCGCGGCCGCACTCTCGGGGCCCTTTACCTCCGCAACCGGTGCTATGAACCGGTAGCCTTTTCGGGGTAGCGTCTCGACAAAGCGCGGGTTGTCTGCCGAATCGCCGAGCGCCCGGCGCACTTTCTTGATGGCCGTGTTGACGCCGTGCTCGAACTCGATGAAAGTGCCCTCTGGCCAGAGCGCCTTCTGCAAAGCCTCGCGGGTGATAACCGCTCCGGGGTTTCGTAGCAGCAGAACCAGAACCTGTAACGGTTGCTCCTGGAGCCGGATCTTCCGCCCGCGCTTGCGAAGCTCACCAGCGGCGAGATCCAACTCGAAGAGCCCGAAACGGAGCCGAGCTCCGCCGGCCGAGCCGGGTTCCATGGTAGCCGTCCAGAGTGGATTGTAGCACCTGTAATCACGGTGTCAACGGTCCAGGCAGATACATAACCCTCATTCGTTCAATCGCTTACATGTTCAGAGCCGGCGCCGCCGTCAAGGCGCGAATTACACATTGAGTCCAGCCGCTGTGCATTGAGGGCCATCCCGGTTCAGCCGCACGCTGATCCCGCGATGGAGGCGGAACCGATGAAGGTCCTCGTTGCTGGAATTCTCCTGGCGGGAGTTGCCCTGCCCCTCCATGGGAATAAAGGGGAGGAGCCTCTCAGGCTCAGGGTGTTCATGTACAACTACGCCGAGACATCCCAATCGCTTGTGGATCGGGCCCGTCGCGAGACAAGCATGATCTTCCGGCGAGCCGGGGTAGAGATTGAGTGGGTGCAATGCACCCTCTCCATGCGGAATGCTCCTCAGCAGCTTTGCTCGATGCGTCGCGGTCCAGCGAACCTCGAACTCCGGCTGCTGCCACGACGCATGGCGGGTCGCATGAGGCTCGGATCGAACGCAGCCGGCTTCGCTCTGCAACCTCTGGACGGCGTGCCCGGCGTCCTTGCCAACGTGTTCCCGGACCACGCGGCGGATCTGGCAACGAACAGCGGGCTCGACAGAGGTGTGATGTTGGGCCATCTGATCGCCCACGAGTTGGGCCACTTGCTGCTCGGGATCGGGAGCCACTCAACCGGCGGAATGATGGCCGCGCCGTGGGGCAGGCGGGAACTCTCATGGGCGATGAAGGGCTGTCTGACGTTCTCGAGGCCGGAAGCTGAGAAAATCCGCAGTCGCCTTCTTCTACGTAGCGCCGGCATGGGGACACCGAACGCTGCCATCCGGTGATCTGATACCTTGAACCCGATGGGCGTTAGATCAACCGTCTCGCTGGATGCGGCAGCATGGCGGAGGTAGCCGCGCGAACGCGGGAACCGGTGATCGGGCCGGTGCTCCGGACTCTACGGCCGATCATCTACCTCACTGCATTCCTCTGGCGGCGCTTACTCTTTCGAACCACCTTCATCGGCGTGACCGGAAGTCTCGGCAAGACAACCGCTAAGGAATGCCTCGGAACGATCCTGGCTTCGCAGTATCTCACCTACCGCACCCGGCTGAACCAAAACGCTCCACTCGGAGTCGCGCTGAACATCCTCCACGTCCGGCCATGGCATCGGTTCGCGGTGATCGAGGCAGCTACGGGACAACCCGGCATGATGCGGTCTTCGGCACGGATGTTGCGCCCGGACGTCGTGGTGGTTCTGAACCTCAAGCGCACGCACACGACGGCGTTTCGCACTCTGGCGGAGCACGCGGCTGAAAAAGAGCGCCTGGTGCGCGCCGTTCGCCCCGGCGGACTCGCGGTCCTGAATGCCGACGACACGCGCGTCGCGTCCCTGGCCGATGGCAAGAAGCTTCGTGTGACCACGTTCGGCACGAACGAAGGGTGCGACGTGGTCGTAGCGAGGGTCGCGGGAACGTGGCCGGAACGCTTGAGCTTCGAAGTCCGCAGTGGCTTGGAGACCCTGGCGGTCCGGACCCGGCTTGTCGGCGTACATTGGGTCAACTCAGCTCTGGCGGCGCTTGCGACCGCGCATGCGCTCGGATTTCGCATGGCTGACGGCGTTGAGGCCCTTCATGCCGTGGAGCCATTTCCGGGAAGGTGCCAGCCGGCACGGGTTCCGAGTGGGGCGATTTTTCTGCGCGACGACTACAACTCCTCGATTGACTCGATCAGTCCGAGCCTGAGCGTGCTTCGCGACGCCGAGGCGGAACGCCGGGTTCTCGTGATGACGGATGTGTCCGATCTCGGCGTAAACCGTCGGGGCAGACTCAGGCATCTCGCACCCGAGATCTGCGCCTCCGCGGACAGCGCCGTCATCATTGGCGAAGCAGCCGAGTTTGGGAAGCGACGCCTGGTGGAGGCAGGTATGGCGCCGGAGAACGTTCATGCGTTTGATGATCTTCAGCCGGCCGCGGAGTTCCTACGTTCCGAACTGCGCGATGGGGACCTGGTGCTTCTCAAGGGGCGCACCACGGATCACGTGGCACGGGTTTTCTTCGCACAACTTGGTGGGGTGCGCTGCTGGAAGCCCTACTGCCGGAAGACCATCCTGTGCGACCATTGCCCGGATCTCGGCACTCCCCCGGAACAGCAAAGGCGGGCCTCGCTGGTGAGCCTGCCGCAGCGGACGGGCGAGGTTACACGACTGCCGTAGCGCCCTGCAACAGACCCTTGATGTCTTTGATTCCCACGCCGGGGCCCGTGGGCACGCTCATCTTTCCGTCCTTCACAGTGATCGGGCTATCGAACCAAGCCCCGTATTTCTCAGTACCCATTTTGTACTCCTGGTACCGCCCTGGGTCACGGACACACGAGGCGAAGTGGAGCATGTAGACAAAGCCGAACCCGCCTGAGATGTGTACGGTGGTCGGCATGTTTGCCACGTCGGCCATGTGCGCGACCCGTATGGAGCGGATCATGCCACCGTAATAGTGCAGATCCGGTTGCACGATGTCGACGCCCCGGTTGGCGATCATCCAGCGGAAGCGCCACTCACTGTACTCCTGTTCGCCTCCGGCGACGGGAATTGTCAGCGCGTCGGCTACTTTCTTCGTGTCCTCGAGATGATCGAACGGGCACGGTTCCTCGTAGTAGACAGCCTTGATCTCCTCGAGCATCTGCCCCATTTCGATGGCCTTCGGGGGATCGTAGGAGCTGTTGGAATCCGCGTGAATGTCGATCGCGTCGCCGAACGTCTTGCGGACGAGCGGGATCAGCGTCTCGGTGCGCCCCG
>DATIFQ010000520.1:0-8757 GCA_035455185.1 Bryobacteraceae bacterium
ACTTCCATTTCGCTGCTGTTGCGAAATGGCTGTCTGTCCCCATTTCTTCGTGAGTCAGTCCCTGGTTTTCTGTTTCCGCGCCAGGTAGAACGTGCGGTAGCCCGGCCGGATGCTCGGATCATTCCTCAACAACGGAGCGGCATCCCATGCGCGAATTGTGTCGAAGCCCGCATCGCGCAGGGCGTTGCGGATCTCGGACGCGGTCCAGCAGACCTCTTCGACGTGCTCATGACGCCGCCGCCAGTAGCCTCCTTCTCGGATAAACCACTCGACGTCGCTCCACGCCCGTTCCCCGGAGCGATCACAACCGCCGTGCATCACGACGGCCACGCCGGGTTTCTCGATGTACAAGGTGAGCGGCCAGACTCCCTTGAAGGCCGCGCGATTGTTGACGTCGAAATAGAAATGACCACCGGGGCGCAGTGCGCGCGCGACGGTTTTAGTGACTTTCGCCAGGTCCGTCCTCCTCGGAACATGGTTGAGGGCGTCGAACTCGCACAGCACCAGGTCGACGGGCTCCGGAAGCCGGAACGCCCGCATGTCGGCGTGGAGCACTTGCAAGGGCACGCGAGCCCGGCGCGCCTTCTCCCGAGCGAGGCGGCACATGGTCGGGGAGAGGTCCACACCGAACGTCTTGATTCCCCGGCGAGCCAACGTCACCGCGGTTGATCCCGTGCCGCAGGCCAGATCGCAGGCGGACACCACCCTGCGCAGAAGCCGGCCGAGCACGTGCGTGCGCGGCGCCTCACCCCAGGAGCGGGCAAACGAAAAGACCCTGTCGTAATACAGCGCCAGCCAGTGGTAAGGTCGGATGGTTTTAGTGCCAGGCATGGCTCGAACCAAGCGCTATTCATTGTATGGAAAACCGTTTCAGGGGGGTAGCATCGGCCAGTCTTGGGTCTTCTAATCCCCTTCCGGACCAGAAGCATGGATGGCTCCGTATCCTTTTCGAACCCTCGTGGTAATAAGAAGTGAGCCATGACCACCGCCGAGCTGCAATCCGTCTTCGAAGGCAACAGGGATGCGGTATTCGGCTTCGCCTGGCGGATGACTGGCTCGCCAGAAACGGCTGAGGACATTGCTCAGGACTGCTTTCTGCAATTGCTCAAGTCGCCGGGGCACTATGACGGTATGCGCGGACCCATTCGCCCTTGGCTGCTCGGCGTCGCGCGCAATCTGATCCTAAAGCGATGGCGAGAGGAAGGGCGTTGGACTGCACTCGATGAAGAGGAACTCGCGGTAGTCCCAACATCAAACGATTGTCGCGTGGATGAGAAGGTAGCGCATGCCGTTCAATCCTTGCCTCCCCTGCAGCGCGAGGTGCTGATTCTGATCGAGTACGAAGGCCTGACATTGGAGGAAGCGGGCCGTGCAGTCGGCGCTGAGGTCGGGGCCGTCAAGGCGCGGCTGCACCGTGCCCGCAACAATCTGCGGCGCGTGCTGGCGCCGCTCAGGAGTGTAAACCATGACGGATGACGAGTTGAGATCAATGCTGCGGACGTGGCAAGCGCCACCCGCTCCGGAAACGTTGCGGAAGCGCGTGTTCCGCCGCCGGTGGTCCCCATTCCGATGGCTGGTCCAGGGGGAGATCCGGGTGCCGGTTCCACTCGCCGTTGCCGTGCTCTGCATGCTGATCTTCGCTGCCACACGTGTGTTTCGGCCTTCCGCGACCAGCTTGTCTGACTTCGAGCAGGTCCAGCAGTTTCAACCGAGAATCGTGAGGATGGTCCATGAAACTCGTTAGCCTGATCCTGCTTACGCTTTCCGCGTACGGCGCGCAGTTGATGAGCGGCGGCGCCAGCAGTAACGGCGTCTGGGTGAGCTATGAAACCCGGCTGGAGCCCGACTCACCGTCGATTCGAAAGCACGGCGGCGGCACACTGACTGAGAAGAACGTGATCAAGCGGCACTTGTGTAACTTCGACAACAACACTTACTTTGGGTATGACTTGGTCGCGGAGCCGCTCGGCGGCGGCCGGTACCGGCTCCGGTTTGCACCCCTGACGATCACACCGCGGAAGATGAGCGAGATCTTCAGCGAGGCAAACGTCTCAAACTGGACTCCGCTGCCGCTGCCTCGTGAACCGGCCACGTTGGAAATCCAGGCGGGCGAGACTGTAGCCCTCGATCTCTTCGTCAACCCTTCCACGGGGCAGAAAGTTACGGATTACCTCACGATAAAAGGCGACGAACGGCAGGTTGTCCACGTCGCTGGGCCCGCGCGCGACTTCGGCCCTGAAGACGCGACCATCGAGATCAGCTTCCCAAATGTGAGCGTCGATGGAACGCCTCTGGTCTCGTCCCAGGGTGGGGTCTCGGGACAGGCTGTCTGGATCGATCTACCCGGGCACGGGCGCTTCGTCTTCTCGCTCGCGCCGCATCCGGACCTCGGGATGCAAAAGGCGGGTGAGATTCGTGGAACGACGATGACGTGGCGCACAGGCGGGCACGAGTACACGATTACGACGGATAAGCCGATTGCATCCGGATCGCGAGCCTACAACCTTTATGTCTTTCACATCCCCCGAACTGCCAACTACTTCGGCATGTCCGCTGGTGCCAAGCCAGACGATCCCATCCGCAGCAGGTGATGCCGGCAGACATACTGCCAACGGGACGTTGGTCTGCAACTTGCCGAACAGATACGCCCCACGCGTGTATCCGGAAAGCCAGGCTTAGCAGCGAAGCGGTCCGATCTTCCCGCTGGGCCTCACACTCTCGGCGGGTAGTTCCCGGCCCGAGAGTCACACCTATCTCAGAGCGACGGGCTAGTTTTCGCCATCGTAGAGTTTCTCCTTCGCGGCTGCGCGGTACGCTGTTTTGATTTCTTTCGGCAAGAAGACGTACTTCACGACCTCATCGAGAAGGTGAGGATTGAGGAACAAGGGTGAATTGGTCGCAGTGAACCCACCCCGCACCCGGAGCCATCTGCGTGTCCTTTTTCCAAAGAAGCCATTCTGCCAGAGCAACGGTTCCCGGGCCGGATCTTTCGGTGCGTCCACAATCTTCTCAAGACGCCCGCCCTCGATCCGGATTATTGGCGCCGGCAAACCGTCACTGAGTCTTATCTGCCGCGGGCCTTCGTCAAGTGTGCAAAAGCGGCGCAACTCCCAAACAGTCCTATCCAGCTTAACGATATCGCTGCCGAATGAATAAGGCGACGTCTCAAGGTACCTGAAGCGGCCATACGTGTCGATGTAGTCAATAAACTTCTTTGTCGGCGAGGTGAGGTCAAGCGCGATCTTTCCTGCATTGGCTATTTTCGTGAGCGCGGCTTCAAGGTCATGCTTTATGTCAACGGCTGGAATACGGTTCAGGAGAAGAATGCATTTAAGGTACTTCTCAATCACCTGCTGGCTGGCCCAGAGGTATTGCAGCGTCAGCCCAGCGCGGTAGGCCATTCGGGCAGAAATGTAGTCGCCGTCCCCGACGTCTCGGAAACAACGGATAGCGAAGTTATTCAGCAGGATTTCGATTTTCATGCGCGTACGGCGGAGGCACCTCTCTGCCACGTTCTGGGGCAATAATCCGGACACTGCGACTCCCGAGAATGGCTGTCCATCACACTCACCGTTGGTCCGTCAATAGAACCGATACTCCTTCGGGTTCACCACGTCGGGCATCTTTGCCGGGCCGAGTTCGTAACTAGCCGGCGTGTAGTCGCGCTTCGAGTTCAGCGCGGCGTCCCATTCGATCACCTTCCCACTGTAGGCCGCCTCGCGGCCCAGGATCGCGGTCAGCGTCGCCTCGGCCACGTTGCGCGTTTCGTTCAGCGGCTTACCGCGCCGGATGCTCTCGATCAGGTCCACGTGCTCCTGCTCGTACGCCTCCGGCACCTCGCCCTGATACTTCCACCCTCGGTCCGCCACGATCTGGTTCTCGCAGTTGCTCGTCCCGTTCTCGCCCACGACCGCCGCCCCGATCCGCACGTCGCAGTTCGCGATCTGCCGGTTCTGGCTGAACAGCCGCGCCCCGCCCGGGTACTCGTACTCGACCGCAAAATGGTCGAATGTGTGCCCGAAGTCGCCGCCCGGTTCGTGGCTCGCGCGCCCGCCCACGCCGTACGCCCGCACCGGATGCTCGCCCAGCACCCAGTTGATCAGGTCCAGCGTGTGGATGTGCTGTTCCACGATGATGTCGCCGGAGAGCCACGTGTAATACGGCCAGTTCCGATGCTGCCACTCCAGGTCGCTCCAACCTCCCTCTCGCGGAATGGCCCAGATCTCGCCGACGTTGAAATACGCCCGCGCCTCGAGAATCTTCCCGATCGCGCCGTCCCGCAGCCGCCGGACCGTCTCCACCTGGTCCAGGCTGTGCCGCCGCACCGTGCCCGCCACCACACCGAGCCCCTTCTTCTCCGCCAGCCTGCCCGACTCCAGCACGGAGCGCACACCCGGCGCGTCCACCGCGATCGGCTTCTCGGCGAAGATGTGCTTCCCGGCCTCCACCGCCGCTCTCATCTCCCGCGGCCGGAACTGCGGAGGCGTCGCCAGAATCACGTAGTCCACCTCAGGCATGCCGATCACCTTCTCGTACGCGTCAAAGCCCGTGAAACAGTTCCGGTCGCTGATCTCGACTCCCACCGTCTTGAGCTGCTGCCGGCACTCCGCCAGCCGGTTCGTGAACAGGTCGGCCAGCGCCACAACCTGAACGTTCTGTGCCTTCGCCCGCGCGCCCGGCACCGCGTTTTCCGTGTGATACCCGCGGCCCGGCGGCGGGTAGATCACGTCCGTCTTCGCTTGCACGACGTTTAGCGCCGCCCCCGTCCCGCGGCCGCCGCAGCCGATCACGCCTACCCGGATCACCTCGTCCGCGGCCAGCCCCTTGCTGACGAACGGAAACTGCACGGCCGCCACCGACGACCCCCGCAGGAAGTCCCGTCTCGAAACGCCACCGTTCTCCATGATTCCTCCTCTCCGTTCTCACTCACCACACCTTCAGCTTCGCCACCGTCCATAGTATCTTTGCGCCGGCCTTCACGCTGGCGATCGGGTTTCCCGAAACCTTCTCTTCGCCGGCGAGGCGGCGCCGGTAAGACACGGGGACCTCAAGCACGCGCAATCCCTGCTGGAGGGCCTTGATCTGCATCTCGACCGTCCACCCGTAATTGCGGTCGCGCATTCCGAGCGCGCGCAGGGATTCCAGGCGGATCGCCCGGAACGGGCCGAGATCCGCGTAACGGTAACCGAACAGAATCCGGATCAGGAAGGTCGCCAGCCGGTTTCCGAACGCCTGGTGGATTCGGACCGAGCCCCGCTCGGCGCGCCCCATCACACGCGAACCCAGCACCAGGTCGGCTCGCCCCTCGGCAATCGGAGCGAGCAGCAGGGCCGCTTCCTCGGGGTCTTCGCTCGAATCGGCCTGCATGAAAGCCACGGCCTCGGTGTCCGGCGGCACGGCGGCCAGCGCCGCAAGGCACGCCGCTCCGTACCCGCGCTCGGGTTCGCTCACCACGATCGCGCCGTGTTCCCGGGCGACCTCCGCGGTTCGGTCCGCCGACCCGTTGTCGGCCACGATCACGGTCTGGAACAGGCTCCGCGGCACGCGGTCGAGCGTCGCCCCGAGGCTTTCTTCCTCATTCAAAGCAGGGATGATGACTGCCGCTCTGAGCATCGCTTATAATTAAACATAGCTGGACTCGGTCGCATTCAACTCATGACCGGCGACAATCTACCGAGGGAAACTGACGGCCATCGACACCACGCGCCGCTCTGGCACGTCTTCGCGTGGGCGCGCGATCTGGTGATGTCCCTCGTCATCGCGGCCGTGGTGATTCTGTTCATCTACCAGCCGGTTCAAGTGGAAGGCACCAGCATGGAGCCCGCGCTCGTGAACGAGGAGCGGATCTTCATTAACAAGTTCACCTACCGCTTTGGCATCGAGAAGATCGGGCGCGGCGACATGGTGGTTTTTCGTTTTCCGAACGATCCCAGCAAGTCGTTTATCAAGCGCGTTATTGGGCTGCCTGGAGACTACGTCCTCATTGAGAACGGGCGCGTTTTCGTCAACGACCGCCTCCTCGAAGAACCGTACCTGCCCGAGTCCTTCCGGGACAAAGCCTCTTGGGGGCCGAGCAGGATCGCCCAGGATTACTACTTCGTCCTCGGCGATCACCGCGAGTCTTCCAATGACAGCCGCAACTGGGGCGCGGTCCATCGCGACCTGATTTACGGGAAAGCCGTCTTCGTCTACTGGCCGCTCAGCAAACTCGGCCCCGTTCGCTGAGGGGGACGGGCTCGCCGTCCGATCAGTAACAGGATTGTCGGAGGTCCGTTACGACTCCTTGCCGTTGTACAAACCCGCGACGTACTTCTCATAGCCGTTGTACAGCAGTGTCGGTCGCCGCTCCATCCTCGGGATGACCTTCTCGAACGCCTGCGACCACCTCGGGTGCGGCTTGCCGGGATTGATGTTGGAGTAAAACCCGTATTCCAATGGCTGAAGTTTGTTCCAGAACGTCGCCGGCTGTTTAGAAACGAATTCGATCCGTACGATGGCCTTGATGCTCTTGTACCCGTACTTCCATGGCGTCACGATGCGGACCGGCGCTCCGTTCTGCTTGGGCAACGGTTTGCCGTAGAGCCCCGTCACCATCATCGTCAGCGCGTTCATCGCCTCGTCCATCCGAAGCGCCTCGAAGTACGGCCACGGATACCACGGCGCGCCCACCATCCCGGGCATCTCCTTGGGCCGGTTGACGGTCACGAACCGGACGTACTTCGCCTCGGGCTTAGGTTCCACCGCCTTGATTAGTTCGGAGAACGGAAATCCCGTCCACGGCACCGCCATCGACCATGCTTCCACGCAGCGATGACGGTACAACCGTTCCTCAAAGGGCATGGTACGAAGCAGGTCATCGAGATCCAAGGTCCGCGGCTTGTTCACCAGCCCCGTGACCTCGATTTTCCACGGACTTACCACGAACGAGCCAACCTTGTTTTTCACTGCCTGCTTGTCCGTCGGGTCAAATTCGTAGAAGTTGTTAAAGCCCGTCGCCGCCCACTCTTCCGTCACCGGCCGGTCCAGCGTGAACTCCGGATTCCGTTTCGCCGGGTACGGGCCCGCGGAAGCCGACACCAGCCGGTCCACTCCCAGAAAACCCGCCGCCAGCAGCAACTGTCTGCGATTCAGGTAGATATGCTCCGGTGTCGCCTGACTCTCCGGGATTTCCCAGTCGCGTGGGATTCGAATCAACATGACTCCTCCCGCAACCCCTCAATAGCCAGATGCTAGCATGGTAGAACTTTATTCCTGAATGCACGAAAAAACGGCAATCATCGTCGGTGCAGGACCCGCCGGTTTGACCGCCGCCTACGAACTTCTGTCCAGAACCGCTATCCGCCCGGTCGTCCTCGAGAAAAGCGAGTTCATGGGCGGCATCGCCCGCACGGTTAACTACAAGGGCTACCGGATGGACATCGGCGGTCATCGGTTCTTCTCGAAGTCCGACCGCGTCATGAACTGGTGGCTCGACGTCATGCCGATGCAGGCCGTCCCCGGCGCGCCACCCCCCATCACCTACCAGCGGCAGACTCGCACAGTACTCGGCTCCGGAGGAGGACCAGACCCCGACCGCGAGGACCGCGTAATGCTCCTTCGCAAACGCCGCTCGCGCATCTACTTCCTCCGCCGGTTCTTCGACTATCCCATTCGTCTCAGCGCGGAAACCCTCGCTAAGCTTGGCCTGGTCCGCACTGTTCGAATCGGTCTGAGCTATCTGAAGAGCGCTGCCTTCCCCATCCGCGACGAGCGCACCCTGGAGCAGTTCTTTATCAACCGCTTCGGGCACGAGCTCTACCTCACTTTTTTCAAGTCTTACACCGAGAAGGTTTGGGGCGTGCCGTGCGACCGGATCAGCGCCGAGTGGGGAAGCCAGAGGGTCAAGGGACTCTCTATCGCCCGCTCGGTTCAGCATTTCCTGAAGCAGGCGCTGCGCCGTCACTCGGACGTCGCACAGAAAGACACCGAAACCTCTCTGATCGAGCAGTTCCTCTACCCCAAGCTCGGGCCCGGGCAAATGTGGGAGGAAGTCGCGCGACAGGTTTGTGGAAAAGGCGGCGAGGTCCTGACGGGCTGGGACGCCGTTCGTGTCCGTACGGACGGCTTTCGCGTCACTGGTATCGAGGCCGTCCACGCCTCGGGCGAGCGCCGGCTCTTCGAGGGAGACTACTTTTTCTCGACGATGCCCGTCCAGGAGCTGGTTCGCGCGCTGGATCGGCCCGCGCCTCCGGATGTCGTCGAGGTCAGCGAGGGCCTGATGTACCGCGACTTCATCACTGTCGGCCTGCTCGTCGGTGGTCTCAAAGTCAAGGAGGATCATCCAGACGGGTCAAAACTCATCCGCGATAACTGGATCTACATTCAGGAACCCGACGTTCTCGTCGGCCGCCTTCAGATCTTCAACAACTGGAGTCCCTATCTCGTCCCCGACAGAACCAAGGTGTGGCTCGGCCTCGAGTACTTCTGCAATGAGTCCGATCCGCTCTGGACAAGATCTGACGCCGAGATGACCCGCCTCGCCACCGAGGAACTCGCCCGTATCGGAATTATTGATGCCGGCGATGTCCTTGACGCGACTGTCGTTCACGTCCCAAAGACCTACCCGGCTTACTTCGGCACTTACCCGCGGTTTCACGTGGTTCGGGAGTACCTCGACCGGTTCGAGAATCTCTTCCTCATCGGCCGGAATGGCATGCACCGGTACAACAATCAGGATCACTCGATGCTCGCGGCCATGGTCGCCGTCGACAACCTTGC
>DATIFQ010000521.1:0-5090 GCA_035455185.1 Bryobacteraceae bacterium
TGTTCGTGACCCGCTACCTCCAGTGGGACTTCGACAACAACCCGTTCTGCGGCCCGGCTGAGCAGCGCGGCTACTGTCACCCCGAGTCATTCAAGACAATCACCCATCTCCTCTACCGCAACAACCGCGACGGGACGTTCCAAGACGTATCGAAGGAGTCGGGCGTCGGCGCCGTACCGGGCTACGGGCTCGGCTGCGCGTTCAACGATTACAACCATGACGGCTGGCCTGACCTGCTCGCCGCCAACGACAACGTCGCCCAGCAGCTTTTCAAGAATAACAGCGACGGCACGTTCGAAGAGGTCGCGCTGCTGAACGGTCTCGCTTACAACGAAGACGGCGGAACTTTCTCCGGCATGGGAGTCGACTTCAATGACTTCAACAACGACGGCTGGCCGGATGTTTTTGTTGGCGCCCTCGCCAACGAACGCTACTCCCTCTTCCGCAATCAAAAGGGAAGCTTCACCTACGTCTCCGAGCCGACCGGCATAGGACTTATGTCCAATCTCCACTCAGGGTGGGGGCTGAAGTTCATCGACTTCGACAACGACGGTTGGAAGGATCTGTTCGTAGCGCAGGGACACGTGATGGACACCATCGAATACACGCGGCCGTCGACGAAGTACCTGGAGCCGATGATGTTGCTACGGAACGTTCGGGGTAAGTTCGAGGATGTCTCCAAGGGCCGCGGAACCGCGTTCGAAACTCCGCGAGCATCGCGTGGCGCCGCCTTTGGCGACCTCGACAACGACGGCTGGCCCGACATCGCCGTCAGCGTGCTGAACGGACCGGCGGTCATTCTTCGCAACGAGGGCGGGAACGGGAATCACTGGCTGATCATCAACGCAGTTGGGACGGTGAGCAATCGCGACGGGATTGGCGCCCGGGTGCGGATCGTCTCGGAGTCGGGGCTGGAGCAGCACAGCATCGTGTCGCCGTGCGGGAGTTACCAGTCTTCCAATGACAGGCGAGTCCACTTCGGTCTTGGCAAGGACACGGCTGTCAAACTTGTCGAACTCACGTGGCCGAACGGGACGGTGCAGATGCTGGAGAACGTCAAAGCCGACCAGATCCTGACGGTGAAAGAACCGGAAGCGAAGCCGTCCGGAGGGGCCAGTCGATGAGAGGTGTGCTTGCGGCGAGTCTCGCGACGGGTCTCGTCGTCATTCTGGCGCAGCCGGTGTTCACGCAGATGATGGGCGGTGGGCGCACGGCGCAGCCCGCGCGGCCGCTTCCTCCGGGCATGAAGGCGCCCCAAGTGCGCTACGAGGACCTGGCGGCCAAGGCGGGGCTGAACGGCATCAACGTGTCCGGCTCGGACAAGCAGCAGGCGTACATCGTCGAGAATACCGGCACCGGCGTGGCCATCTTCGATTTCGACAACGACGGGCTGATGGATCTGTTCTTTGTCAACGGCGACAGGTTTGACCGCAACCCGAACGCGCCGCCCACGCATCATCTGTACCGGAATCTCGGCGGTCTCCGCTTCGAAGACGTGACAACGAAATCGGGCATCGCCCATACCGACTGGGGCCAGGGCGTATGCGCGGGCGACATCGACAACGACGGTTTCGTCGACCTCTACATCGGCTACTGGGGCCACAACGTCCTCTATCGGAATCAAGGCAACGGTACGTTTCGCGACGAGACAAAGGAGCGCGGCCTCGCCTCAACAAGCCGCCGGTGGGGAACCGGCTGCGCCTTTCTCGACTACGACCGCGATGGCAACCTCGACCTTTTCGTCGCCCACTACCTCGCCTTCGATCCCTCGAAAGTGGCAAAGCCGGGGGAGCCGGGTAGCTGTGTCTGGAAGGGTTTTCCAGTGGTTTGCGGGCCCATGGGTCTGCCGCCGGAGACGATGTCTCTCTATCACAACGAGGGCGGCGGAAAGTTCAGGGACGTGACTGAGGCGTCTGGGGTCGGATCCGCGAAAGCCGCGGGCCTCTCCGTGCTGACAGCCGACTTCGACAACGACGGCTGGCTCGACGTGTATGTCACCGGCGACTCCACACCCAGCCTGCACTTCCTGAATCTACGCAACGGCAAGTTCGAGGAGGTGGGGCAGTTCACCGGCATCGCCTATAACGAAGACGGTCACGAACAGTCCGGCATGGGCACGTCCGCGGGCGACTACGACCGCGACGGCAATCTGGATCTGGTTAAGACGAACTTCACGGACGATATCCCGAACCTCTACCGGAACATGGGGAACGGATCGTTCTCGGAGGTGACCGTCGCTGCAGGTATAGCGGTACATACGGAATACGTCAACTGGGGCACCGCGTTCCTTGACTTTGACCAGGACGGGTGGAAGGACATCTTTATCGTCAGCGGCCACGTGTACCCGGACATCGACATGCGAAACGTCGGGCAGAGTTTCAAGCAGCCGCGCCTGCTCTACTGGAACCGCCGCGACGGGCAGTTCTTCGACATTTCCGCGCAAGGTGGTCCAGGGATTCTCGCGCGCCATTCCTCGCGCGGTATCGCACTCGGGGATCTGGACAATGACGGCGACCAGGAGATCGTGGTCGTCAACATGCACGAATCGCCGTCGCTGCTCAAGAATCTCGGCGAGAAGGGCAACTCGATTCTGATTCAGGCTCTGACCAAAACGGGGCGAGACGCGATCGGGGCGCGGCTGACGCTCACCGCTGGCGGGAAGAGTCAGGTAGATGAAGTCCGCAGCGGCGGCTTCTATGTTTCGCAAGGCGACTTCCGCGTCCACTTCGGGCTCGGCGGCGAGACCAAGGCCGATCTGAAGATCCGCTGGCCGGATGGTTCCACCGAGTCGTTCTCCGACCTTCTCGCGGGCTACTGGGTGACTCTCCGGCAGGGCGCAGGTATCATGAAGACCCGAAAGCTCGGCAAGGAGTAGACGATTGCACAGCCTGAAGGCTGTGCCACGGCCACTCGACAACCGAAGTACACTGGTTCGTCGATATGGATCTCAGTATGCAAAAGCCCTTATTCCGCCTGGCGGCGGCCGTCCTGCTCGCCGCTCTTTCCGCCCATGCCTACTATCCTCCGGTGGACACCGCGGGCCCGCTACGCGTCCGCATCCACGAACCGGCACTCGGCCTCTACGGCGCCGGCGGGCTTGCGCCTCTGAACCAGACCGGCGTGCCGTTCACCGTGACTGTGTCGATGGAGAACGAAGGAGAAACGGAACTGCGCGGCACGCTGCGGCTGACCGTCATCGATCACTGGAAAGTCGAGCCTGCGACGCCTGTGCCGTTCGCCATCGACGGAAAGGGCAGGGGGAGCTTTCACTTCGGGGTCACCATTGGGGAAGGTACCGTGAACGCAGACTACCCGGTTCACGCGTACGCGGAATTCGAGCACCTCGGAAAGCGGATGGTGGCGCATCCCATCCTGCTGCTGACGCCGCGGCTTCCGAATCCACCGCGCGCCCGGCTGCCTATTGAGTGGAAGCCGGTCCCTGTTCCCGCAGTGGGAGCGATCGGCCTGTGGCGGCTTCCGGTGCATCGCGAATCGGCGCAAGTGGTATCAGGGGAGATGTTCGCGGGGATTACGGGCGCGGAGGTTTCCGAGAATGCCGGTCCGGTGCAATACGGCGCCCGGGTCGAACGCGGCGCCGCACGCGAGGCCGTCTGCATGACTCTCGGCCCACGCCCACCGGCGTTTCGCGAATCGCTTGGTTTCGTGCGCGTGGAGTACCCGCTTCAGCTCCCGAAGACCCGCCCGATCTGCTTGCGGTTCGGCATCGGCGGGGACGCGACCTTCCGCGTCCGCGCGGCTGCGTTCGGCACGGCAGGCGGCGACGGACGCGTGGTCTTTGAGCGAACCGCCGCCGCGAAAGAATGGCAGGATGTGGAGGCTGACCTTGCCGGATTCGCCGGCCAGTCGATCCGGCTGCAACTCGAAGCGCATGGCAATCCCACCGCGACGGAACGCGCTTGCTTCGCCGAGCCGTCGCTTGTGACCGGCACGCCGCCTGGGCCGCCGGCTTTTCCGCCGGCAGAGGGTCAGGAATCCAAGCTCCTCGGAGCCATCGAGCAGTCGGGAACGAAGTACGAAGTCCGGCTCTGGCCCGGCCGGCGCGGTCTCCTCGACTCCACTGTCGGTTTCGCCAGTGGCGAGAAGCGATTGCTGTTCCGTGGTTTTCGCGCGCGAGTGCTCGGGGATGCCCTTGAAGACTGGCGCTCCGCACAGGAGCTGACCGGCGTCAAGGAAGAGCGTACCGCCGGCCGTTATCGAGTGCGGCACAGCTTTCGGGGCTGGGGCGACTCGTTCGATCTTCTCGGCGAGATTTGGACCGCGGACAACGTGCTCCGCGCGCGCTTCTGGCTCGAGAATGCTCCTCCCGCCAAACCATGGCTGAGCGTGCATATCGAGGAGATCGCTGCCGGCTCGTGGAGCGAGAAGGCGCCGCGCGTGTACGCCGGCGTCGGGAACGTGATCGAGAATCCGCAGGCGTTCCAGATGGGCTTTGACGGCCACCGGCTGGCCTCGTCGTTTGTTGGCTTCGACTTCGCCAGCGGCGTCTCTCTTGTCCAGGCCGTTGACGTGCCGCCGGATCGTCTGGAAGTCGACCCTACGCGTAATGTTTACACGTTGAATACTCCTCACGCGCAGACCGTGACGTTTATTCCTTCTCGGGACGCCTGGGACGCCGCTATCGGCTGGCGCAAAGTTGCCGGACTCCGCGCGGCCGGCGGTGTGTCGAAGCTAGCTGGCCGGTTTGTCTTCGACCTGTGGGCCTTTGACCTCGGCTACGCCGGCGGCGCCAAGGCCCTTCAGCGCGCCTTTCGGTATGGAATGACGGATGCGGCCGTCGTGTGGCACAACTGGCAGCGCTGGGGTTACGACTACCGCCTCCCGGACATCTATCCACCCAACCCGAAGGGCGGAACGCCGGAGGAATTCGCCGAGCTGGCGCGTATCTGCCGCTCGAACGGAGTGCTTTTCGCTCCCCACGACAATTACATCGACTTTTATCCCGACGCCGACGACTTCAGCTTCGAAAAGATCGTGTTTCAGCGCGACGGCACTCCGCGGAAGGCCTGGTACCGCTCGGATCTGCTGGCGCAGTCCTACCGCTTCCGGCCCGATTGCGTGCGGCCCTATCT
>DATIFQ010000522.1:0-4711 GCA_035455185.1 Bryobacteraceae bacterium
CGATGGCGCCCCATGCGTGCGAGGGCCCGATCGGCGGGATCGCCACCTTGCACCTCGACGCGGCGATCCCGAACTTCCTTGTCCAGGAGGTTTGCAGCGGAGTCGAACCCGGCATGAAGGAGAAGGTCTGGGAAGAATGGCTCGATTTCCCCGCCATGCGCATGGTCGAGGGGCGCTTCCCCTTGCCGGAGAAGCCGGGATTGGGATTCGACCTGAGTGAGGAGGCGTTCCGGAAGTACCCGTTTGGTGGCACGCGCCCGATGGCCCGGGTCTTTCACGAGGACGGCTCGGTGGCTGCGTGGTGAACGGTTTTCGGCGGCGAGCGAACGGAAGAAAACCATTCGGTGTCTAATAGTTGGGGAACGACTGTGGAACGAGAGGCCCTCCTCGCCCGCCTGCGCGAAAGGATTGTCGGGTACGCGGCATATAAGCTTACGAGGGACGTCGCCGAGGACGTCGCCCAGGAGGTGATGCTGGTCCTCCACCAGAAGTACCCGCACGTCGGCGGAATGGAGGAACTGGTGCCGCTCGCGCTCGAAATCGCGCGGTTCAAGATCACGGCGCATTTCCGCAAGACACACAGGCGGGGAGAGGACAGGCTCGTTCCGGTGGACGATCTGCCACTCGCCGACGCAGGCCCGAACCCCGGCGAGTATGCGGAAAGAAAGGAGCGACTCGAACGGCTGGAGGCGGCGCTGGCGCGGCTCGAGGGACGCTGCCGGGAACTGTTCCGGCTAAAATTGCAGGGTAAGAGCTTCGCGGAGATTCAGGCGATCCTCGGAGCGGGTTCCCTGAACACCGTGTACACGTGGGACTACCGATGCCGCCAGAGACTCCTGGAATTGATGGGCGGCCGGGAGGCGAACCGATGAAGCCCGAAGACATCCGAAAGCTTCTGGGAGGCTACGCCACGGGTACGCTCACCGAGGAGGAGCGGCAGGCGCTGTTCCACGCCGCGCTCGAAGACCAGGATCTGTTCAACGCGCTCGCTGACGAGCACGCGATCAAGGAGCTTTTTGACGACCCAGCCACCCGCGCGAGGCTCCTTGCCGGATTGTCCGAGCGAAAGTCGGCTTTCCGGCGGCTGTTTGACTGGATCGCCCGGCCCGTCCCGCTGGGAATCGCCGGGACTGTCGCCGTCGCGGTTCTCGCCGCCGTCGTACTGATCCGGCCAGCCGGCAAGCCCCCGCTCCAGCAAGTCGCAATGGCCCCGCGGTCCGAGGCGGTGGCTCCGGCGGGCGTGGAAGGGCCGTCTCCGGAAGAGCCGGCAAAGCAGGATCAGCGTCTCACGAAGACGCTTGCGGCCCGGAAGGACGCACCCGCAACACCGGCCGCTCCTCCGGCACGGGCGACCGAGCTGAAGGCGAAACGAAACCTCGAAGAGTCAGGCGAGCTTGCCTCGAGCATGGTCCCCAAGCCCGCCGAGCTGCGCGACGAGGCCAAAGCCGGGGTCGTCGGTGGGGTGGTAGGCGGTGTGGCCGGTGGGTATGCAACCCAGGCACCGGCGCCAGCGCCCGCCGCGGCACCCGCGACCGTCTCCTCCAGCGTTGGGAAGGAGTCCCGCGCAAAGGCAGCATCGGAAGTGCTGTCCGTGCGCCAGGAGGCAGTCGAGGAGAATGTGCGGGTCGCGCGCTCGGCGGCCGAGACGCCGCCCATTGTCCGTTACCATCTGCTTCGCGAAAATATCGCTGGGCCGAAGGAAATGGAGCAGGACGCCGCGTTCCGTCCCGAAGACCGGGTCCGTCTCGCCGTCGAACCCGCCACCGACGGCCAGCTTTCTGTAACGCTCCGTTCGCCAGGCCAGCCCGACTTGGTTCTATTCGACGAACCGGTACGGAAGGGCAAGTCATACACGATTCCCCAGGAAGCCGCGCCCCCCATGAGTGCCGGCGCGGGAGACCAGAAGCTGGTCCTGTCCTTCCTGCCCAGCCTGCCCAGCCGGTCCCGGTCCGCCGCCCTCACCATGACCCGCGGCGCGGCGACCCAGGCCCCGCTGGTCATCGAAATCCCCCTGAAGGTCCAGCCGTAGCCCACCGCTGAAAGTTCTTACTTAATCGAAATTCGTACGGGCTGGCTGATGCGCGGAACGAGTTTTATCTCCCATACCCAGGCGTCTCGAATTGTCGGTAGGCTGACCCGCAGCTCGGCATCCCCTTCCGGTGCGTCCGGTGGAATCCGGACGTTTAACTGGTACAGGCCGGCAAAGCCCGGGGCGAGTCCGGAGAACAGAACCTCCGCCGGCTGGCCCCCGATGGTGACAGTAGGTTGCTCCACCGTCTCCGAGAGTGGGCTCACAGGCACGGCGAGACCGGTCTCCGGCATTGGTTCGACGGGCCCCAGTCCGGTGGCGTACACGATGACTACCTCACCCCTTACCGCCGGGTTGGAAGGCGTGACCAGACTATAGTCCGCGGCGTGTTGAATCGCTCCGTAGCCGCCATCCCACTGGAACACTCCCGGCGGCGACATGTCGAACCGAACCGTCACCATGGCCCAGTTCCCATTCTGCTTCACGACCACATCCGCCGAAGAGAGGCCGTCAATTTCATATGGGACCTGGAAATTGATCTGCTGCCGTCCGTTCACGTCCGCAACGGCCAGCAACGGGGCCGGAAAGCCACTGACAAAAACCGACACCCCAGCCAACTCGTGGGGAAGTGGAAAACTCGTTGCGCGGACGACACCACGGATCCCTATCAGGTTCGAACAGAAGATCGTCGCCAGGCCCCCCGGCGGCGGCAGCCCGGTCGCGAAGCTGGCGGCGTTCGTGATCGACTCCCGAGTGAAGGAAATCGGCGTGACTCCGCGGCGTAGGCGAACGACGAACGCGTTACCCTGCGGCCACGCCGAATCGAGAGTGGCTGCGCTCAACTCACCCGAGCCGGCAACGAACACCGTGTTCCCGGGTCCCACCGCGATGCTGTTGCTCCGATCGATGTTGTAGCCATTGAGGTAAGTTGAGAACAGAAAGCTGGATCCGTCGGCCGCGACTCCGGCGGCGAAGGCATCCTGGCATGGGTACAACCCGCTTGGATCAACACCTGAGGCACTGTATCGAACACAGAGGCCGCCGTAAAAGCTCGGCTGGAATGCCCGCGCCGTCGTCAGGCCGTCGCCGGTCTCACCGGTCACAAATGCGTTCCCCGCCGAGTCCACATCGACGGCATAGCTCGTTCCTCCAAGATAGGTCGAATATACTGTTGACGTTCCCGCAGGATGGATCTTAGTGAGGAACCCGGTCCTGTTACATGAAGTTAGGCTCTCACAAGGCCCCTGAACCGCGCCTGCGGTCAGCGGGAAATCGAGGGAACTGGTATTGCCGGTCACGTAGGCGTTCCCCAACGAGTCCACGGCGATGCCGGCTGCGTCGTCGGATGAGCTTCCCCCCAGGTAGGTGGAATACAGGAATGCGGCTGCGTCCAGACTGAGCCTGACCACGAACGCATCAACATCCAGATAGCCGGCGATCATTGCAGACCGCAGAGCAGGCTGCAAGGCGCCCGGCGTCACGGGGAAGTCCGGCGATGTGGTCGAGCCGGCGACAAACGCGCTGCCTCCGGCGTCGACGGCGATCGCCTTGGGAGTCGTGAACTGGCTGCCGCCCAGGAAGGTTGAGTAAATGATTGCCTTTCCGGAAGCGGCCAGTTTGGTCACGAAGCCTGCCTCTCCCGACAAGCCGTAGGCGCCTGTAGCCGGTTACCGATCACCAACAGCATTCGGACTGGTTGGAAAATCCGGCGATCGGGTCCAGCCGGTCACGTAAACGTAACCGTGCGGATCCACGGCAATCGCAGTGACCCGATCCTCCTTGCTGCCGCCGACGTAAGAATGCCAGAGCAAGTTGCCGCTCGGGTCATACTTGGCGACGAAGACGTCCAAGTCATCGTCGTACAATCGAGCCCGCACGAGTCGCGGCGGCGATGGATCGATCGGGCCCCCACCTGCCTCCCCAGTAATGTACACGTTGCCGGCCGGGTCGACCGAAATCGCCGCGGGATAGAACGGAAGTATCTTTAGATAGGCGAACTCGTTCCCGTTCGGCTTGAGCTTCGCCAGAAAACCCCAATTCGGGTTTCCGCCGATCTGAGGACATGGACCCGCCTCGGGGAACGCTGGTGAGTAAGTCGTACCGACAATGTATGCGTTGCCGGCGGTATCAACCGCAATGCCTACCACGGTGTCCAGTTGATTCCCGCCGACGATGAAGGGCTGTGTGAACGGCGGGTTCCCAAGATTCACGGCGTACTGGACCGGGCTTGTCGCCTCCTCAAACAGGCCGGGCGCGAAGGGGATGGGCGGCGCCGCAACTAGCTCCGCGATGCAGCAGCCAAACAGGATACACAGTCGAGTCGCTATGTCTCGAAAGCAGACCCTCCGAACCGGCATCGCTCTCCTCCGTTCGGCTTCCAACACCCCACCGCCCCAGGGTAGGGCATTTGTAGCCCACGGTTGGATTGTATCCGTGACTTTAAGAATCGTCAACGAAAATCCGCTCTTATTATCTGAAACATACTCACATAACCTTGGTACTTCTTTGAATTACAGTTGCCAAGATTCACGTTCTCGGGGAATCCCGCCGAAATCCCCCGTAGTCCGCCGCTGAAAGGATCACCGTCCTCGCGGCATATCCCCGTTCGAGAAGCAATCTCGAAGGCCGAGGAGGACAGTTCATGAGACTCACCACACCGACCGGGCTGGCCGCCGTCGCGTT
>DATIFQ010000523.1:0-7226 GCA_035455185.1 Bryobacteraceae bacterium
AGCGTCTTCATTGATCTCGCCTCCATGGCGAGACCCAAGAATTCGCTAGTGAGAGGTAACCTTCAATGCACGGCGGCTGGAGCTTGGGTCAATTGCACCGGGAGCGCTCCTAAAGAGCCAACTCATTGCCAGGAAACGAATTGCCGGCGCACATAAACTCGCGGGTTAGGCGAAAAAGTTCGCTGGGCGCCCGCTCCCTCACGGTCGCGGTTCTTCAACTGCGGGTTTCGGTGTTAGAATCGAAGCCAAACTGAGGCGGGCCATGGGTTCCGTACCGACCGAAGGGCGCGCGATTCGATTCGGTGTCTACGAGGTAGACCTCGCTGCCGGCGAGTTGCGCAAGCGGGGGCGGGCGGTCAAGCTTCAGGGACAGCCGTTTCAAATTCTGGCGATGCTGCTGCGGCGGCCGGGCGAGGTGGTCAGCAGGGAAGAACTTCAGCAGGCGCTGTGGCCGTCGGGCACGTTCGTGGAGTTTGAGCACGGGGTGAACACGGCGATCCGGAAGATCCGGGAGGCGCTGGGGGACTCGGCAGATAATCCGCGGTTCATTGAGACCCTGCCCCGGAAAGGGTACCGGTTCATTGCGCCGGTGAACGGGATTCGCCCTGCCCTGCAGGCGCCGGCTCGCCGCTCTGTCGTCATGTGGGCTTTGGCCTCGATTGCCGCTGCCGCCGTTGCCGGCGCTGTCTGGCTCTACCTGTCACGTTTCGACCAGCCCGCGCCTTCTCCGCTGGTTGTTCCCCTGACTACCTACCCGGGCTCAGAGTGCGATCCGAGTTTTTCACCGGATGGCAACCAAGTGGTTTTTGCTTGGGATGGCGGAGACAAGGCGGATGCGGCCGGTCTGTATGTCAAGGTGATCGGCACAGACGCTCCGGTCCGACTCGCCGCCGGGCGCGCGTTTGCGCCGGCCTGGTCGCCGGATGGTCGCTGGATTGTCTTCGCACGCGCCTTGCCAGGGTCGGAGACCATAGTGCAAGTGTTGCTGATCCCGGCCACGGGGGGCTTTGAGCGCAAGCTGGCGGAGATCAAGGCTGCACCCTCTCCAGACTTTCTGCCACAGACCATCGACGATCCGGCGACCAGAGCGGAGTTTTGGCCTCCGTTCTCGTGGGATTCGACTGCGAAGTGGATCGCCGGCACCGCAAAGCCCAGCGAGAGTGAGCCCACTGCCGTATTTCTGCTGTCTGCCACGACGGGGGAGAAGCGGAAGTTGACGTCGCCACCGACTGGAATCCCCGGTGATGGCTTGCCCGCGTTTGCCCCGGATGGCCGTGCGCTGTTGTTTGTCAGGACTCGTGGTGCCCACATCCGCGATCTCTACCTCGTCGAATTGTCCAGGGACTTTCGGCCCAACGGAGAACCGGTGCGGCTGACGTTCGAGAATCGATTCGTTGGAAAACCAGTGTGGATGCCGGACGGGCGCTCGATTCTCTTTCCTGCGGGTTCTGTCCATAATCCGTCTCTCTGGCGGCTGGCGCTGACCCGGCTCCCGTCGCGGCCCGGGAAGCTGGAGCGGCTCGCTTTCGCCGGATTCGGCGTCACCTCTCCCGCCGTATCGCGGCAGGACTCGCTAGCCTACTCTCTGGCGCCTTTTGATACCGACATCTGGCGCCTTGAGTTGGACGACACAGGCCGCGCCGCGAAGCTTGCCACGAAGCTCATCGTCTCCACGCGGATCGACCACACCCCGCAATACTCTCCGGACGGCCGCCGGATCGCCTTTGGTTCGGACCGGTCGGGGAATCACGAAATCTGGGTGTCGAACAGCGACGGCTCGAATGCAATGAAGTTGACCTCCTTTGACGGGCCGTACGTGGCAGATCCGCGATGGTCTCCGGATGGACGGTTCATTGCGTTCGGAGCCTCCGGTGAGCAATCGACGGTTTACGCAATCAGTTCCGATGGCGGCACGCCAGGGCGTGTGGTTGCCGGCTCACTGGACGGCTGGTCCCGAGACGGCAAGTGGATCTATTTCAGCTCTGATCTTAAGGGAAACCACGAGTTGTGGAAGGTGCCGGTGAATGGCAACCCGGTTCAGGTCACGAGAAGAGGCGGAACGGGGGGCGTCGAATCTCCTGACGGCCGGTTCCTCTACTACAAGAAGACGGCAAACGGAGTTACCAGCCTGTGGAAAGCGCCCGTCGAGGGTGGTGAAGAAGTCCGGATTCTCGACTCCTTCGACGACCGGTATTTCGTCGTGGCCGAGCGAGGGATCTACTTCTTAACCTCCGAGGGGAAGCGGATCCAGTTCTATAGTTTCGCGACGCGAAAAGTGGAGACAGTTGCGGAATTTCAAAAGTTCAATTGCGCGTGGGGTCTCTCCGTCTCTCCCGACGGCCGCCAGTTGCTGTACTCATTCCCGGAGGAGCACGACAGCGACCTGATGCTGGTGGAGAATTTTCGGTGAGCGCCGCGGAACCAGGCTCGAGCACGAATGATACGGTTCACTTCGGGTTGTTCGAGGTAGACCTCGTTGCGGGTGAGTTGCGCAAGCGGGGGCGGGCGGTCAAGCTTCAGGGGCAGCCGTTTCAGATTCTGGCGATGCTGCTGCGGCGGCCGGGCGAGGTCGTCAGCAGGGAGGAACTCCAACAGGCGCTGTGGCCGTCGGGCACGTTCGTGGAGTTCGAGCACGGGGTGAACACGGCGATCCGGAAGATCCGGGAGGCGCTGGGGGATTCGGCGGACAATCCACGATTCATCGAGACGGTGCCGCGGAAGGGGTATCGGTTCATCGCGCCGGTGAACGGGACCCACCCTGCCCAGCAGCCGGCTCGCCGCCTTGTCGTCATGTGGGTTCTGGCCGCGGTTGCCGCTGCCGCCCTCGCCGGCGCTGTCTGGCTCTCCCTATCACGTTCCGACCAGCCCGCGCCTTCCCCGCTGGTTGTTCCGCTGACTACCTACCCGGGCTCAGAGTCGCAACCGAGTTTTTCTCCGGATGGCAGCCAAGTGGTTTTTGTTTGGGATGGCGGAGGCAAGGCGGATGCGGCCGGTATCTATGTCAAGGTGATCGGCACAGACGTGCCGGTCCCTCTCGCTGCCGGGGATGCGTTTGCGCCGGCCTGGTCGCCGGATGGTCGCTGGATTGTTTTCGCACGCACCTTGCCAGGGTCGGAGACCAAACTGCAGGTGTTGCTGATCCCCGCCACGGGAGGCCCTGAGCGCAAGCTGGCGGAGATCGAAGCTAGAGGAAACGCCACCGCGGAGCTTTGGTGCCAGTTCTCCTGGGACCCGACTGCGAAGTGGATCGCGGTCCCCGATAAACCCAACGACAACGAGCCCACTGCGGTGTTTCTGCTCTCTGCCGTGACCGGCGAGAAGCGGAGGTTGACCTCTCCGCCAGCGGGCCTCGCCGGAGATGACTTGCCCGCATTTTCGCCGGATGGCCGTGCCCTCTTATTTGTCCGGGCTGTCTCTGAATCCCATATCCGCGATCTCTACCTCATCGAATTGTCCAGGGACTTCCGGCCCAGCGGGGAACCGGTGCGGCTGACGTTCGAGAATCGATTCGTTGGAAAACCAGCGTGGATGCCGGACGGGCGCTCGATTCTCTTCCCTGCGGGTTCTGCTCATAATCCGTCTTTCTGGAGGCTGGCGCTAAATCGGCTCCCATGGCGGCCCAGCAAGCTGGAACGGATGGCTTTCGCCGGATTCGGCGTCATCTCTCCCGCCATATCTCGGAAGGACTCGCTGGCGTACGGTGTGTGGCCTAAAGATACGGATATCTGGCGCCTGGAGTTGGACGACACAGGCCGCGCTGCGAAGCCCGCCACGAAGCTGATTGTCTCCACGCGGATCGACCACACCCCACAATACTCTCCGGACGGCCGGCGGATCGCCTTTGGTTCGGACCGGTCGGGGAACCACGAAATCTGGGTATCGAACAGCGACGGCTTGAATCCAATGAAGTTGACCTCCTTTGACGGGCCGTACGTGGCAGATCCGCAATGGTCTCCGGATGGACGGTTCATTGCGTTCGGAGCCGCCGGTGAGCAATCTTCGGTTTACGTAATCAGTTCCGATGGCGGCGTGCCTCGGCGTGTGGTTGCCGGCTGGACGGGCGGTTGGTCCCGAGATGGCAAGTGGATCTATTTCAGCTCTGATCTTAAGGGGAACCACGAGTTGTGGAAAGCGCCGGTGAATGGAGGCAACCCGGTTCAGGTCACCAGAAGCGGCGGAACGGGGGGCCTCGAATCTCCCGACGGCCGATTCCAATATTACGAGAAGACGGCAAACGGAGTTACCAGCCTGTGGAAAGCACCCGTCGAGGGTGGTGAAGAAGTCCAGATTCTCGACTCCTTGTCTGACCAGTATTTCGTCGTGGCTGAGCGGGGGATCTACTTCTTCTCCTCCGAGGGGAAGCGGATCCAGCTCTACAGCTTCGCGACGCGAAAAGTGGAGACAGTTGCGGAACTTCCAAAGTTCAATTGGGCATGGGGTCTCTCCGTCTCTCCCGACGGCCGCCAGTTGCTGTACTCACTCCCGGAGGAGCACGGCAGCGACCTGATGCTGGTGGAGAATTTCCGGTGAGGATAGGGCAATCTTAGTAAACACCAACGACACGGCTTGACTATCTGGAGGTGATCGGAGCCGCTCTGGCGGCTCGTTCGCCAGCGATCCGGGCGGTGATGTTAGCCCGGATTTGCCCGGCTTGCTGTGACAGGAAAAACACGTCTCGGGGCAAGCTCTTCCTGCCTCGACTCATGCTCTCGGGGCACCCTTTCATCAGCGGGACGCTCATGGCGCCAGACACTGCGTGCTCGGGCCTCCCGAGCAGCAGATGGCCCAGCTCGTGAGCCATCAGAAGGCCGAGAACCAGCGAACGGGACAGCGGGCATACGTCCGCCCGTTGCCATGCGCGGCCGACAAACACGTTGGCCGTCAGGCCGAAGCCGCCGTTCGCCGGCAAAAAAGCCCACCCAAGAACGTCATAACGCGGCGTGACGCGTTGGCCCATGCTGTTGGATAGTAGCCGGAGACTGAGCCTGGTGGGCGCACTGGGTAGCCCACAGAGCGGTTCGGGCTGCCCCTCCTCCGCCGGAAGGGGACAATCCCGCCATTCCACGCCGACACCGATCTGCCGGTAGATACGACCCGCTTCCTGCTTCGCGTGACTCAGTGTCCCAAGAGACACACCGGCGTAGTTGTAAACGAGAACCTGGAACCTCAATTCAGGATCTGGCGTTTCCGCCTGGACCGCTACGGCAAGGCCTAACAGGCACCAACTTCCAATCAGCTTCTTCATTGATCCCGCCCCGTGGTGGGATCAAGAATTGGCTAGTGCAAGGTAACCTTCAAGGCACGGCGTCTGGAGTCTGGGTCAATCGCGCCGGGAGCACTCCTAAAGAGCCAACTCATTGCCGGTGAGCGAATTGCCGGCGCATATAAACTCGCGTTGGGTCTTTGTTTCCTCGGGTTCAGGTGCTAAAATCGAAGCCAAACTGAGGCGGGCCATGGGTTCCGTATCGACCGAAGGGCGCGCGATCCGATTCGGTGTCTACGAGGTGGATCTCGCTGCGGGCGAGTTGCGCAAGCGGGGGCGGACGGTCAAGCTTCAGGGGCAGCCGTTTCAGATTCTGGCGATGCTGCTGCGGCGGCCGGGCGAGGTGGTCAGCAGGGAAGAACTGCAACAGGCGTTGTGGCCGTCGGGCACGTTCGTGGAGTTTGAGCACGGGGTGAACACGGCGATCCGGAAGATCCGGGAGGCGCTGGGGGATTCGGCGGAGAATCCGCGGTTCATCGAGACGCTGCCGCGGAAGGGGTATCGGTTCATCGCGCCGGTGGATGGGCGGGAAATCCGCGAGTCGCCACGTCGTGGGCGCGCGTGGGTTCTCGCATTGGCGCTTTGTGCGGCGCTGCTCGGCGGCTTGGGGGTCTGGTCGTTCATGAGAACCGGCACAAAACCGGAAGCGGCCCCGGTTCCGATTCCGCTGACAAGCTTTCCCGGGCGCGAGGGGTCGCCGAGCTTTTCTCCCGACGGCAGCCAAGTCGCATTTGCGTGGCAGCATGAGGGGCAAGAGACGCGCGACATCTGTGTGAAGGTTATTGGCCTGGAAGAAACGCGGTGCCTCACCAGCGGTCCAGCAGACGAACACAGCCCGGCTTGGTCGCCGGACGGGCGTTACATCGCATTCATCCGGGACCTGGGGGAGGAAAAGGGCGGCATCTTCCTGATTCCAGCCATCGGTGGGCCGGAGCGCAAGGTGGCCGAAGGACGCTTCCCACCATGGTTTCGGAGTCGCCTTGCCTGGCACCCGGGTGGCCGGTGGCTCGTCACATCCATCAGAAGATCAGCCAGCGAGCTTTCCGCTTTGTTTGGGATTTCGGTGGAGAGCGGAGATCTGCTGAGGTTGACGTCGCCGATCGGTTGGGCTGACGAGCAGGGAGTTGTTGCGCCAAATGGAGGCGCTGTAGCGTTCTCCCGCTGTGTTGAGGACCAGGTCTGCGACATCTACGTGCTGGAGGTTTCCGAGGACCTCCGGCCCAAGGGGGAGCCGCGGCGCATCACGTCTTTTCGGGACAGGGTCGCCACGGCGCCAGCCTGGACGGCGGATAGCCGGGCGATCGTTTTCACTTCCGGCTCCCGTACCAACCCAAGCTTATGGAAAGTTGCGGTTTCCGGGCCCGGATGGAAGCCTGGAAATCCTGAAAGAATGACTTTTGCCGGCTATAGCGTCTGGTGGCCGGCAGTCTCCCGGCAAGGGCGCCTGGCCTATGCGTTGTTTCCCAAAGGGGTGGACATCTGGCGCCTCGAATTGGATGCATCGCGCCCAGGCACGCCGTCCGGCGGGCATGGCAAGCCGCCGCTCAAGCTGATTCCCTCCACTCGAGTGGGGCACACTCCGGAGTATTCGCCCGATGGCCGGCGGATCGCATTCGGCTCGGACCGCTCTGGGAACCACGAGATCTGGGTGGCAAACAGCGACGGGTCGAATGTCATGCAGTTGACATCTTTCGATGGACCGTACACCGCTGGTCCTCACTGGTCGCCAGACGGCCGGTCGATTGCTTTCGCCTCGAGTGCGGGCGGTAACGGAGACGTCTACATCATCAGCTTAGACGGCGGCAAGCCCAAGCGCCTGACAACCAATGCCTCTGATGATGGGCCTTCCGCCTGGTCGCGAGACGGCAAGTGGATCTGTTTCTACTCTGACCGGACCGGGGAGCCTCAGGTGTGGAAAGTGCGTGCGGAGGGAGGTGGCGAGGTTCAGGTCACGAGGAACGGC
>DATIFQ010000524.1:0-3523 GCA_035455185.1 Bryobacteraceae bacterium
GCCGGCCACCTGGCGTTTTGCGTCGATGAACGGGAACCGGCGGATCGCCTCGTCCGCGGCCTGATTGATTTCGGCGGCCGGCCTTTGCAGGGGATCTTTGTTGATGGCCGCAGCGAACTCCTCCCCGAAGCCGCTCGACCCAGTGTAATTCGTCATCAATACGACATACCCGGGCGAGGCGATGTACTGGAAGTTCCACCGAAGGAAGAACTGGTCCTTCCACTGGTTGTGCGGGCCGCCGTGCATGAACACCATCAGAGGGTACTTCTTCGATTCATCGAACGCCGGCGGCAGCACGACCATGTTGTGGATCCGTGTGCCTTTCTTGGACGTGAACCAGAACTCCCGCACCGGCTGCCAGTCGATTTCGGCCACCCGCCCGTCGTTGAAATGCGTGAGCGCCGTCCGGCTTCCCCTCGCTGGGTCGATCCGAAACACCTCCGGAGGGTTCGTCGTGGAGAACCAACTTGCAACCAGCAAGGTCGCCGCCGCCTTGGACGGAATCGAAAGCCCGCTGTAGCCCCCCACCGTCACTTCGTGGTGCGACTTCACCTCGCCGCCTTCGGCCGGCGTGACGAACAGCCTGTCGTGCCCGTGCTCCTCGGCGGTAATGTAGACCGTCCTGTTGTCGGGCGCAAAACGGAAGCTGTCCACCGAACGATCCCAGCCTTCGGTCAGGATCCTGGGCTTTGCACCGGCCGCGGCCGGCCAGGCAAGCATAGCAAGCCTCGTGAGCGTGTACAGTTTCATCCCGCTGCCGTACGCCCGGTCGTGCTTCATGTACAGCGCCTTCCCGTCCGGCCGGAACACGGCGCCGCCATAGGAGTCCTCGCCGCTCGTGAGTGCCTCCGGCTCGCCGCCTTGTGACGGGATCCGGAACACATGATTGGTCGTAAAGCGATCCATGGACCTATCCAGGTCGGTCGAGCAGTCGAAAACGATCGAATCGCCGTCCGGCGACCAAGCCGGGTTCAGCGTGTCTTCCATCTCGATCTTGCCGAATCCCGGCTGTTGCACGAACTTCGTTCCGGCGAGGAGGTCGCGCGGCTGCGAGCCTTCAGTCAACGCCTGCACGAAGATGTGGAGCTGGGTGTCGTCGAGCCAGCGGTCCCAGAACCGGAACGGCAGCCGCTCGTACATCCGTGCGTTGTACTTACGGTTTTTTCGCTCCTGGGCGATCCTCCTGTTCGCGGCGTCATCGTTCGCTCCCGGATACACCCTGCTCTCGAACAGAAGCGCCTTGCCATCCGGCCTCCACTTTGGTCCAGCCGCACCCGTCGAGAGTGCGGTCAGCCGCACCGCCTCGCCACCGGTGATCGGAATAATGTAGATCTGTGGCGCTTCGTCCCCCTCACGTTTGGCTGAGAACGCGATGCGGGTCGAATCCGGCGACCAGTCGACGTCGCCCTCGGGACCTTTTGTGAAAGTCAGGCGTTTGGCTTGCTGGCTCCCGTCCACCGGAACGATCCAGAGGTCTGTGACTTCTTTCTGCGCGTCGTACGAAGGCTCCCGCACGGAGAAAACGGCCCACTTGCCATCAGGACTGACAACCGGCGCCCCGACACGCTTCATAAGCCACACGTCTTCGTGCGTGATCGGTCGCTTGGGCCACGCCGCACCCGCGATGACGAAAATTCCGAGAACGATGGAGAGCGTCTTTCCGCGCATTCGATCATTCTCCCACCGGGTGCAGCGTCGCCGGGCCAGGTTGTTTTGTGGCGCGGGCCATCGTTTTCCGTGGCCTGCGGCTGTCCCGGTTTTCTTTCAGCCTGTGGTGTCGAACCGGTGCGGCGGGTAGTTCGTCGCCGTCGCCGATTCGCGATAGACTCTCCCTTTGCACTATGGCCAAGATCTACTACATCGGTGACTGGGCGGTGATGCTCGGTCCGCTGTTCGCGGAGACGCCGTTCAACTACGCCTGGAAGGGCACTGACATCTTCAATTACGGGCATTGGCTCAAGGACGCCATCGAGTCCGGTGGCGAGCACGAGGTCACCAGCGTGCCAACCTGGGAATTCTACCGGCTGCCACCCGGACGTTACGAGGAGATCCTGGCCGAGTACGACGCCATCGTCTTCTCCGACGTTGAAGCCAAGAACTTCCAGCTCGATCCGCACTTCTTCGACCGCAGCAAGTTCGGCAAGCAGCCGCTGACATTCCCCGACCGCGTCCGGCTTACCGTCGAGGCCTTGCGGTCCGGAACGCACATGATGTTCCTCGGCGGCTGGCTGAGCTTCAACGGCGAAATGGGCAAAGGCGGCTGGGGACGGACGCAGTTGCGGCAGATCCTGCCGGTGGAATGCCTCGAACTGGAAGACCTGCGGGAGAGCACCGAGGGCTTTCGCGGGCGGGCCCTGAATCCGAAGCACCCCATCCTCGACGGGGTCGATCTGTCACAGGTCCCGCCGGTTCTCGGCTACAACGCCGTGAAACCCCGGCGTGGCTGTGAAGTGCTCGCAGTCTGGGAAGGCACCAAGGACCCGATGATCGCCGTCGGAAAATTCGGCAACGGCCGGGTGCTCGCCTACACCTCCGACCCCGCTCCGCATTGGGGCTGCAACTTCGTCTATTCGGATCAGTACCCGCGATTCTGGCGCAACGCGGTGAAGTGGTTGTTGTCCGGACCGAAAACCAAAAAGAATAGGCGTGCGTAGGCGTCCGCCCCGCCCGTCCTCGAAATACCATAAGATGTTCTGTTCAGCGGGAACCATATGCAGCTACACACACTTGACTGGATTATAGCCTTCCTGTCCGTCGCGATCTGTTTCATCCCCGCGCTTTTTTTCGGGAAGCGTTCCGGGAAGAATACCTCCGAGTTTTTTGCTTCGGGGCGTGCGGTGCCTTGGTGGCTGGCCGGCCTCTCCATGGTCGCCACCACGTTCGCCAGCGACACACCGAACCTGGTTACGAACTTCGTCCGCACGCAGGGCGTCGCGGGCAACTGGCAGTGGTGGGCCTTCGTCCTCACCGGTGTCGCCACCGTGTTCTTTTATGCCCGGTTATGGCGCCGGTCCGGCGTGCTCACCGACCTCGAGTTTTACGAACTGCGCTACTCCGGCAAGGCAGCGAGCTTCGTGCGCGGTTTTCGTTCGATCTATCTCGGCTTTTTCTTCAACTGCATCATCATGGCTACGGTGAACCTGGCCGCCTGCAAGATCGCCGCCATCCTCTTCGGTCTGGATCGCTGGCAGACGCTCATCGCGGTCGGCCTGCTCAACGTGATCTTTGCCGCGCACTCCGGCCTGTGGGGCGTGCTGGTCATCGACATGATCCAGTTCTTCATCAAGATGTCGGCTGTGATCGCGGCAGCATACTTCGCAATTTCGCTGCCTGAAGTGGGCGGCATGTCGGGCCTGGTGGAGAAGCTCTCCGCCAAACAGGGACCGGGCGGGCTGAACTACCTGAACATGCTGCCCGATTTCCAGAACGGGTGGAACCTGGCCTTCGCCGTCTTCATCATGCCGGTGGCGGTGCAATGGTGGGCCGTCTGGTATCCCGGCGCCGAGCCCGGCGGCGGCAGCTA
>DATIFQ010000525.1:0-11451 GCA_035455185.1 Bryobacteraceae bacterium
CGTATAACCAGTCCTCGCCGGAACTGGAGGAATGGCTGCCGTCGGTGGTCATGGCATTTCGCACCACAGGCGGGATACTCAATCCTCTTCCGAGGCCGGCTACCGTGAAAATCACCACCGGAGGCTTCGGCCCGGACAACGCCGAGAAACACGTGGATGAGTATGTGGACAAGCTCCTGGCCCAGCCTTCTGGATGGATGGTTTACAACCTCCACGGCCTGGACGAGGAGGGCTGGGGACCGATCCGCCCAGCCTATCTCGAGAAACTCCTTGGAAGGCTCCGGGAAATTGATTCCGTCCGGATCCTGCCGACTGCCAGGGCATTGATGCAGGGAAAAAGCGGGAGCTTTGCGGGGGCTTAATCGTCGCCGAGTCTGCCGTACAGCGCTATAATCAGAACGCCATGAAACCGGCGCTTGCGGCGGTTCTCGTATGGGGAATCGTTTGGGCGCCCGCGGTCCTCACCTGCCCCGCGCAGGAGCGTCAAAGCAGCCGGGAACTGGAGCTCCTCAGCCACGTTCAACAACGGATGGCGGAAGATCTCGATCGCCTGCCGGACTATTTCTGCCAGGAGACGATCGAGCGCTCGGCGAAGCTGCCCCGGCAGAACCTGCTCTTCCGCGACAGAATCCGGCTGGACGTGGCCTACATCGGACTCAAGGAGATGTTCGCCTGGCCCGGTTCGGCGAAGTTTGAGTATTCGTCCCCTGACAGGATGGTCTCCGGCGGCGCTTCCGGATTTGGCAGCTTTGGAAGTTGGACCCACAGTCTCTTCCGCTCGTCAGCACCGGTTTTCGGCTATGCCGGCGAGCACATCATCGACGGCCGCCGGACGTTCCAGTACAACTTCCAGGTACCCCTGGCCGGCAGCACCTACAAGGTAAACGTCAGAGGCCGCGAGGCCGTTGTGCCCTACTCCGGTTCTATCTGGATCGACCCCGAATTGCTGGAGATGCTGCGGCTTGAGGTCCGAGCAGGCCAGAGTGGCCTCCCGGTTGCGTCCGTCACCAATGTGATCGACTACGCGCGCACCCTCATCGGCTCGGCCGAGTTCCTGCTGCCCCAGTCCGCCGAGCTGATCATGATCGATGCGGAGGGCAACGAGCATCGCAACCTAACCAGGCTCACAGGTTGCCGCCAGTACACGGCCGAGTCGTCAATCTCCTTCGATCTGCCAGCTGCCGCGCCCGCTGCTGTCAGCGAAGCCCGGGAACTGACACTCCCTGCCGGAATCACGCTCGAGGCGAAACTGGAATCTCCAATTAGCTTTGAGCAGTCGGCCGTCGGCGACCAGATCACCGCCCGGCTGGATCGTGCTGTCAATGCGGGCAGCCTTTCGCTGCCCAAGGGCGCGACGCTCTCCGGCCGGATCCGCCGGCTCGAGCAGTATGGCGAGCCCGCGAAGCTGTACATCGTGGGTCTGGAGTTCTCATCCTTGGCTCTCGCCAACACCCGTGTGCGTTTCCGCGCCCGCCTGACCGGCCCATTGTTGAAAGTCTGGGAGCGTAAGGAGCCGGCCTTTTACGGAGCGCCGCCGACCAGCAGAGGCATCGAATCGAGCGGTCTCGACATCGATAACTCCGACCCGCTGTCCCCCTATGGCGTGTTCCGTATTTGGGGCAACCGGCTGCGCCTCTCCCGCGGCTTGCGGATGATCTGGGAGACACAAGATGAAACGGCGCAGCCCGCACTGGTTGCGAAAGCCGGAGCCGATCCCGTCCCACCAGTTGCCGCACCACAACCCGTGCAAGCCGCACGACAACCCGCGCAAGTCGCGCCTCCCCCCGTGCTGCCCGCCAAGCCTGCGCCGGCTCCTGTGATCCGTGTCACCACCCGCCTGGTGCAAGTCCACGTTCTCGTGCAGGACCGGAAGGGCGACCCCATTTCTGGCCTCACCCGGGACGATTTCGTGCTCCTGGACGAGGGAACACCGCAGCAGATCACGGACTTCTCGGTGGAAAGCGGCGGTCCTTCTCTGGGGCCACGGACGCCCGTGTCACCGAACGATCCGGCCGTACGCGGCTCCCGCATGCCAATCGCCGCTACAGCGGTGCTGTTTGACAGACTGAACACGAGCACTGATGACCAGTTCTACGCCAAACGAGAACTCCTCAAGTTCTTGAGAAAGGCGAAGCGGCAGGAACGCATCGCGATTTACGTCCTCGACGGAAACCTGCGCGTGTTGCCTGATTCCACTGACGCCGGGGAACTGGACAGGGCGCTGAGCGGACGCGGTTCCGCTCAACTCGACGCTTCCGAACCCCCGAAGCCGGACACCGGCTTCAAGGCGGTGGACAAAATGCTTTCACGAACGAACCGCGAGATTGCGAGCCTGGCAGTCGAAGAGCGGGTACTGCGAACACTCTGGGCCCTGGAGGCGGTCGGCCTTCAACTTTCCCGTCTGCCGGGGCGAAAGAACCTCGTCTGGCTTTCGGGCGCCTTTCCGCTGAGTATCGCGCCCGAGCTGAACGAGATGGCCGAACTAAGGAAGGATCATCTCCTTTTTTCAGGGCAGAAATCCTTCGCATCCCAAGCCAGGCAGACCACGCGCGTCCTGACCGACGCAAACGTAGCCGTCTATCCTGTCGATGCCCGCGGACTGGTGGGAGTCGCCGAGGCGAATGCAGCAGATGCCACGCCCGGCGTCTTGGTTCAGGGGGGCGTCGAAGCCCCGCAGCCGTTGCCCAACTCCGCAGCTCAGTCGCGGCAGGCGACGGACGAACAGGGGGGCGTCGAAGTCCCGCGGCCGTTGCCCAAGTCTGTGGTTCAGTCGCAGCAGGCGATGGAGAGACTGGCGCGTGACACCGGCGGGCGGGCGTTCTACGGCGCCAACGACCTCATCGCCGGCATCAATCGGGCTTTCGAGGACTCACGCCTGGTGTACGTGCTCGGGTTTCGGCCGTCGCACGAGGAATGGGACGGCAAGTTCCACCAGATCAAGGTCCAGGTGAAACAACCCGGCTCGCAATTGCGCCACCGTCGCGGCTACTTCGCCGTCTCGGAGAGCGGCGACCGAGGGGAGCGGTAGCCCGTACCGCTTTGACAGAAGATACATCCTCCAGTTACACTCACCAGTTATTCAGGTGCACAGGCTTCGGCCTGTGTCAGCGCCCTGGGAGGGGAGCTCGTAAATGAACGGGAATCTGGGGACAAACCTTCGCCGGATTGATCGCCGGCTCTACGTCTGGGCGGCTGTCGTTGCCTCTGTGATCGCGTTCGCGGGCTTTGCGCGGACCTACTACCTCAAGGGCGCATTCGGGACGCCGGAACTCCCGCCTCTAGTTCACGTCCACGGTTTTGTGATGACGCTCTGGATCGCGACGTTCGTCTTGCAGACCACGCTGGTCGCGATCCGACGCACTGACCTTCATCGGCGTGTGGGCGTCGCTGGAGCCTTGCTGGCATCACTCGTTCTGGTCGTCGGCCTCGCAACCGCAATCAACGGAGCGAAGCGGGGTTCATCGCCCGGACCGCCGCCGCTGGTCTTTCTCGCGGTTCCATTGGCTGACATGGTGGTGTTCGCCGTGTTGGCGGGAGCTGGGCTGTATTTCCGCCGCCGGAGCGATATCCATAAACGGCTGATGCTGCTGGCGACGCTAAGCATTCTGGCAGCCGCTTTTGCCCGAATTCCGTTGGGATTTATCCGAGCCAATCCTGTGGTCATGGCGTTCGGCTTGACCGACCTGTTTGTGCTTGCCTGCGTGAGCTATGACACCTGGGCGCGCCGCCGCTTGCACCCGGCCTTCGGTTGGGGCGCGCTACTCATTGTGGCTTCCCATCCCTTGCGCTTGATGCTGGCGAAAACACCGGCCTGGATGCAGATCGCAACCTGGCTGGTGAGATCGTAGCAGCTCTTTTCCAGCATCTTGAGTTCTCAGGTGGGCGCTGCGGCTCGCTCTGCGTTCAACGATCCGCGTTCTTCGGTACCATAACAGTAGTGCCCCCGGTGCGCATTGAGCTTCTGGGCAAGCTGCGCTTCACTTTCGGGCGGCGACCTGTCACGTCGGTAAGCACAAGCCGTCTGCAATCGCTGCTGGCGTTTCTGGTGCTGCACGCCGAAGCCGCGCAGTCCCGCGAACACCTCGCGTTTCTTCTGTGGCCGGAGTCGAGTGAGTCACAAGCCCGCACGAACCTGCGCCAACTGCTCCACCACCTGCGCCGCGCGCTGCCAGTCGAGTGTTCGCTGCTTGCGGCCGACAACCAGACGGTGCGCTGGCGGCTCGACAGCTCTTGTTCCGTCGATGTGATCGAATTCCAGGCAGCGGTGGTTCGAGCTGCGGATGCCGAAAAGAAGGGTGACTCCACGGCCGCCCGTGAAGCACTCGAGGAGGCGGCGCGACTGTATCAAGACGACCTGCTGCCGGACTTGTACGACGAGTGGCTGCAGGCTAAGCGCGAGCAATTGCGGCAGCAGCTCATGGACGTTCTCAGCCGTTTGGCGACGCTGCTCGAGATGAGCGGCGACTATCCGTCCGCGATCCGTCATGCCACCAGGTTGGTCGCTGTCGACCCGTTGCGTGAGCCATCGTATCAAGTACTCATGCGGCTGCATGCCCGAAACAACGACCGGTCGAGCGCTTTGCGCGTATATCACCAGTGCATGCGTACCCTCAAGCGCGAGCTCGGTGTCAGCCCGTCGAAGGCGACGCAGGATCTCTTTACCCAGGCGCTGAAATCGGAACATCTGCCTGCTGCTCCGGTGGAACTGCCACCCTACGCCGCGACAATGCCTCTACCGATGGTGGGCAGGACAACGGAACGGGAGCACCTGCTCGCCTGCTGGCGGCGAGTGACGCAGGGCGAGACGCATTTTGCCCTGATCCTCGGCGAGCCGGGGATCGGAAAGTCCCGGCTGGCGGAAGAGCTGTTTCAGTACTGCTCGCAGTACCCGGAAGGCGCGGCAGCTCGGGCTCGCTGCTACTTCGCGCAGGGCAGGCTCGCCTATGGGCCCGTGGCTGAGTGGCTGCGAGCGGAGCCGATGCGGTTCGCGCGAGCGCAGTTACCCAAGCCGCAACTCGCTGAGTTGGCGCGAGTGCTGCCCGAGATCCTGGTTGAAAGTCCGGCGATTGCTCCTCCACAGCCACTGACGGAGAGTTGGCAAAGGCGTCACTTATACGAAGCTCTGAACGCCGGATTCAGCAAGGGCGCGAAACCGCTGTTACTGCTGATCGACGATATGCAGTGGTGCGATCACGATTCATTCGAGTGGCTGCACTCCTTCTTTCGGTCCGGGGCCGCCGGCAGCACCTTGGTGCTCGGCACGGTGAGGCCGGAAGAGACGGACCGCGATCACCCCTTGGCCGGCCTCGTAGGCGAATTGCGCCAATCCGGGCAATTGTCAGAGATCCCTCTTGCGCCGCTGAGCGTGGACGAGGCGGCCGCGCTGGCGGTCCAGGTTGCCGGGCGGGAGTGCGATCCCGCGTTCCTCAGCGGCCTCTATCAAGCGACCAAAGGAAACCCTCTCTTCGTAGTAGAGAGCGTGCGTGCCTCACTCGAGGATCAAGCATCAAAGAGCTCGGCGCCTCCGCGTGTGCAAGCCATGATCGCGGCGCGTATCGCGCAACTGTCGCTGCCGGCTTACGAGTTGGCGGAGCTCGCAGCCACCGTTGGCAGGCCGTTCTCCTTTGATCTGCTCGCTAAAGCCACCGACTGGGACGAGGAGAGCCTGTCTCGCGCCTTGGAAGAATTGTGGCAGCGCCGCATCATCGAGGGGCAGAGCACAGGGGCCTACGATTACACTCACGACCTCCTGCGCGAGGTGGTTTACACGGAATTGAGTCCCATACGCCAGAGGTCTTTGCACCGGCGGGTAGCGCGCGCGCTGGAAGAACTGTACGCGCCCGATCTCGAAGGCGTCAGCGGATGGCTGGCCGCCCATTACGATGCGGCCGGTATGGCGCAACAAGCGATTCGCTATTATCGCGCCGCTGCTTCCGTAGCGAAGCGACGATTCGCGGACGCGGAAGCGGCGGACCTGCTCCGGCGCGCTCTCCAGCTCTGCCGCGACTTTCCGGAAACCGCGAACCGCGATAGTCACGAACTCGAGCTGCTCGTTACGCTCGGTCCCTCGCTCGTTACCACGCAGGGCTATGGCATGCCGGAAGTTGGAGAAACGTACGAGCGCGGGCTGCTGCTTTCGAGGCGGTCCGCTGACCGAAAACATTTATTCTCGCTGCTGAGCGGAGCCTGGCTTTTTAATATCGTGCGCGGCCAACTTGAGGAGTCGAGGCGACTGGGACAGGATTGTGTCGATGCAGCGCGCCGTGAAGGCGCTTCGGCACTCGAGACAGCCGGCCACTTACTCCTGGGGATCAGCCTGTTTCATCTGGGACAACTCGCGGCCTCACGGGAACAAGTGGAGCAGGCGGTGCCGGTCTACGGCGCTCCATCCCATCCCGCCTTGGTGCTCTTTGCCGGCCCCGATCTCGGTGTCTTCTGCCGCGCTTATCAATCGCATCTGCTCTGGCAGTTTGGCCATGCCGGGCAAGCCGCTGCAAAGAGCGATGAATCCATCGCTCTCGCCCGCGACGTGTCGCATCCTTTCACTCTCGCCATCGCGCTGGATTATGCCGCCATGCTAAACGTTTTCCGCCAGGAGGGCAAACTCGCCCTCACTCGGGCCGGGGAAGCGTCCGCTCTATGCCGGAAGCACGGGTTCGCATATTATCTGGCCTGGGCGGACATATTAGCGGGCTGGGCGACCGCCGTAGAAGGGGAACCGGCCGCCGGGTTGGTGCAGCTCCGCCACGGGCTCGATGCGTTGAAGGCCACCGGAGCGGAACTTCGCCTGCCTTTCTACTACGGGCTGTTGGCGGAGGTTTGTGGCCTGGCCGGTCACGTGGGCGAAGCTTTGGCGAACGTCGCCAACGGATTTGCGTTCCAGAACAAGAACGCTGAAACGTGGTCGGCGCCCGATCTGCACCGCATTCAAGGCGATCTGCTGCTGCGCAGCGGAGACGCTCCCGAGGCTCGGATCAGCTACCAGCGCGCGATTGAATTGGCCCAACAGACGGGTGCGCAAATGTTCGGGCGGCGAGCAGCCGATCGCCTGCTGGAAGTGCATACCGTTAAAGAAGTCCGCCGAAAAGCCGCCGAACGCTGACCCTCGTCACTCTAGAACGCTTTCGGAACGCCTCCCCTGTCACATTAGATATAGAACTGGATATTTCGACCTGAGCAGACACCACTTGTCCTCGCAGTTCAGTATCCGGGCGATAACTTCAGCTCCGGAACCACTTAAGTCCATCACACATGAGAAAGGACAGAAGATGAACAGACATAAGCCTATTACAGGCAAATGGAGACTAACGATGAGAAGAGTTGTAAATTCGCTTGTAAATTCAACCGGAGCGAGATTGGCTTTGGGTATGTGTGTAGTGACGTCTCTATGGGCGTCATCCTTTTCGTTTACAACCGGCATTCCCGACGGCCGGCTAGGGGCAGCCTCCCGGCGTGCCAGCCCTGGGAAACTCGAGACGGAGACGGCTGATGACTTCTTTCTGCAACAGACCACGGTCATCAACGGGGCCACAATTACCGGGTTGGTCGCCTTGGGAACGCCCCTGGAGAACATCAAGGAGGTGGAGCTGGAGGTATACCACGTCTTTCCCCTAGACTCGGCCCCAGCCTCAGGCAAGGTGCCCTCGCGGGTCAACTCGCCCTCGGATGTGGAAATCGACTCCGCCACGCGCGCCGGAGGTTCTGGAACGCTCACATTCTCCGCAAGCGTGCTGAATGCGAGCTTCTCCGTGGGCAACACCGTAGTGAACGACATCAGGCTTCCTGATGTTCCTCCCGGCGGCGAAGGTCCAGCGACAGGCGAGGAGGTGGAGATCACTATTGTGTTCACGAGCCCTATCATTCTGCCAGCAGGTCACTATTTCTTCCGCCCGGAGGTTCTGCTGACCGATGGCGATTTCCTGTACCTGTCGGCGCCAAGACCGATTGTGCCTCCCGGAGATCCGTTCGTGGGGGACTTGCAGGCCTGGATCCGTAACTCCAGCCTGGCGCCGGATTGGCTGCGCATCGGCACCGACATTGTTGGTGGAGTCCCACCACCCACGTTCAATATGACGTTTTCCCTCGCTGGTGAGACTATTCCCCAAGCCGGGACACCCGGCCGGGAGGATTGTCAGGGCAGGACCATCTCTGCGCTAGCCCACCAGTTTGGCGGCACTGATGCAGCGGCCTTCAGTCTTGGGTTCCCGAGCGTCCAGGCGCTTCAATTTGGATTCGGCGCGTATTGCAGGCCATAGCCACGGAGGATGGTGACGCCAGGGATGAGTCCGGTCGCGCAGGCCTCCCGGGCCTGCGCAACGGATCCCGTAAGGTCCGGGTGGCGTCGCTGTAACAAGGCGACGTTGTCCGCCGGGTTGAGAGGTTCAGTGGCGACCGTGGGCGTCCTGCAACTGGCGAAGGGCTTCTAGTGCCTCTTCGGCGTGGCGTGTCGGTACGAACAAATAGTCGTGGTGATAGGCCGAAACCGCATTCACGCTAATCTTTCTAGCGGCCAATTCGGTAACGACGCGGGCCAGGAATCCAATCGCCTCCAGATCGGAAACGACGTTCAGCGTGATCATGCGGCACGGAAAGGTCGAGGGGAAGCCGCGACGCTCCGACTCTTCGCGCCGCACAATCAATGTGAGCCCTTCCTTCTCGCGAAATGAGGCGATAACGGCGTCGGACTGCGGGCCAAGTTGCTGTTCTGCCGGAAGAGACACGAAAACAAACTCTCCATCCTCGAGTGTTGGCTTCATTGTTGCCAGCAGAATGTGGAGATCCTTCACGGATTGCACGATTCACCTCGATTCGACGTATCCTACCACCCCGCGTGAGCTGCCCAACCTCAAGAGCGGCCGCCACAACACCGCGGAACGCTGATCCTGCGTCTTTTAGAACGGCTTCAGAACGCCTCCCCTGCCAAAGTGGATATTGAACGGGATGTTTCCCGGTTACGGAGGAAACCATGAAACAAGAAGCCGTCACTCAATTCAAAAGTCAGCTCCGGGGCGAGCTAATCGAGCCCACCGACACTCGCTACGAGGAAGCGCGCAAGGTCTATAACGCCATGATCAGCCGCAAACCGCGTTTGATTGTCAGGTGCGCTGACGTGGCCGATGTGATTGCCGCCGTTCATTTCGGCCGGCAACAGGATCTGCGGGTTTCGATTCGGGGCGGGGGCCATAACGCCGGAGGCTTGGGAGTCTGTGACGATGGCCTGGTCATCGATCTCTCCCTTATCAAGTACGTTCATGTCGATCCAGCGGCAAGGACTGTGCGTGTCGGCGGCGGTTGCACCTGGGCCGATGTTGACCATACAACGCATGCATTTGGGCTCGCCGTCCCGTCTGGAATCATCTCGACAACCGGCGTCGGAGGCTTGACACTCGGCGGCGGTATGGGACACCTGACGCGACAGTACGGCTTGACCATCGATAATCTGCTGGCGGCCGACGTCGTCCTGGCCGATGGAAGCTTTGTAGTGGCCAGCGCCGACGAGAACAGCGACCTGTTCTGGGCCCTGCGAGGCGGCGGCGGAAATTTCGGCGTGGTTACGTCGTTTCTCTTCCAGGCGCATCCCGTGCATACGGTGTGTGCGGGGCCGATGTTATGGGGTTTGGATCAGGCCGCCGATATCATGAAGTGGTATCGCGAGTTCATTGTGCAAGCTCCGGAAGAGATCAACGGCTTCTTTGCATTTCTCACGGTGCCGCCCGGGCCGCCGTTCCCGGAAGAGTTGCACTTCAAGAAGATGTGCGGCCTCGTCTGGTGCTACAACGGACCGCTGGAGCAGGCAAATGAGATTCTGGGTCCGCTGCGGAGTTTCCGGAGGCCGGCCTTCGAATTCTTTGCTCCCATGCCTTTCCCGATGCTGCAAAGTATGTTCGACGGCCTTTACACGCCCGGCCTGCAATGGTACTGGAAGGCGGACTTCGTGAAAGAGCTGGGCGACGAAGCGATCGCTTTGCACGTCAAGCACGGCTCGCAGTTGCCCACGCTGCACTCCACGATGCATCTGTATCCCATCAACGGAGCCGCGCACAAGGCGGGAAACGGCGACACACCTTGGAGCTTTCGCGACGCTGTCTGGACCGAAGTGATCGTCGGCGTGGACCCGGATCCTGCCAACAAGGACCGCATTACCGCTTGGGCCAGAAGCTACTGGGAAGCGCTGCATCCCTATGGGGCCGGTGGCGCGTACGTGAACTTCATGATGGAGGGCGAAGGCGAAGATCGCATTCGTGCGACGTACCGCAATAGTTACGAAAAACTGGCCCGAATCAAGGCGAAATACGACGCGAAGAATTTCTTCCGTGTGAACCAGAATATTCGGCCGGCCGCTTAAAGCGGAGTTTGTCAGAAAAGGAAGAGACAAAGTGAACGTAGTGACCATCACCCCCGAACAGACAGGTCCGCTATCCGCAGCGGCGTCTATCGTCCATGACCTGCGCAATCCGCTGGCCGCGATTCACGGCAGCGCGGAGATGCTCGTTCACTCAAGGCTCTCCCAACCGCAAGTCCGCCGTATCGCGCGCAATATGTATTGCGCCTCGGTCCGCGTGCGCGAATTGCTGGAGGAGTTCTTAGACCGGAGTAAAGGTGCGGAGAAGAAAATGGAATTCTCAGATGTTGGTGAGTTGATCCGCAGCGCCGTGGACAAGGTTGCGGTCAGTGCGGAATTTCAATCCGTACACATCGTCCGGGCTGTACCCGAAGGCCTGGTCATCGCTCTGGATCGACGTCGCATTCGTCGTGTGCTGGTGAATTTGCTTGTGAATGCGCTGGAGGTCATGCCCAACAGGGGAACCATCCACATATCGGCGGTTTCCGACAGCCGTTCGGTATTCATCCGGGTTCGCGATACCGGACCGGGAATCCCTCCCGAAATTCGGGGCCGGCTCTTCCAGCCGTTCGCAACCGCGGGCAAAGCGAGTGGCATCGGCCTGGGCCTTGCTTCTTCAAGGCAGGCGGTGATCGATCTCGGCGGCGAGATGTGGGCGGAGCCGTCCCCCCAAGGAGCCTGTTTTGCGGTTCGTTTGGCCAGACGGCGCGGGGCAGAAGACGGACTCAGGCCCCCGCAGCCTGGGCGCCGAAGCCCACGCGTCGAAGGAGTCGCTGAAATCGCGCGTCGGCCCGCAGGCTGTCCAACCTGGGATCCGTGTTGAGCCACACCAGCCACACATCGCTCTGGGCGTAGCTTCGTTCCAGATGGCCGATTGCGGCGTCCACGTCGCCGAGACCGGTGTAGAGAATCGAATGCCAGAACGGGGCCACATATCCACGCGAGGCAAGGTCGTTCAATTGATCTCGCATGCGGAGCGCTCCCTCCCTCTGGCCGGTGACGCCGAAGAGGTGCCCGAGGCTGGCCGGTGCGGACGCATGGCCGTGGGAGCCCGCGAGAGTCCGTTCAAGCGCGGCGCGCGCCTCCTCGAATCTCCCCTTCTGCTCGCA
>DATIFQ010000526.1:0-23004 GCA_035455185.1 Bryobacteraceae bacterium
CCGCGGAGTCCGTGGCACACCGATACCTGGACAGAATCACAATCGAGAGGGTGTCATGAGAAAAAGCGTTGGGTTCGTTCTCACCGCTCTGTTGCTCGGTGGAGTAGCCTGTCGTAAAGCCGCCGAGTCCCCGAAGAAGATTCCCGTCACTACAACCTCGACGGAAGCACGGGCCGCATTTCTCAAGGGTCGGGACCTGATCCTGAAGCTGCGTTCCGCAGAGGCTCTGCCGCTGCTGGACGAGGCAATCAGCAAAGACCCAAATTTCGCGTTGGCGCACCTGCTGCGCGCGCAGACAGCAACGTCAACCAGGGAGTTCTTTGACCATCTGAAGGCCGCGGTAGCAGTGGCCGGCAGCGCCTCGGAGGGAGAGCAGTGGTGGATTCGCGGAGTGGAAGCCGGCGCTAACGGGAACACCAAGGAGCGCGGCGACTACTACAACCGACTGGTGAAAGCTTTTCCGGATGACGAGGACGCTCACCAGTTGCTCGGGATCCACTACTATGCCCTCCAGGAGTATGACCCCGCCATCGCGGAATTCCAAAGGGCCGTGCAATTAGCCCCGAATTACGCGCCTTCGTACAACCAGATGGGCTATGCGCTTCGGGACGCCGGCAAGTACCAGGAGGCGGAAGCAGCCTTCCGTAAGTACGTCGAGCTCATCCCGAATGAACCCAACCCGCACGATTCGTTGGCCGAATTACTGATGAAAATGGGGCGATTCGACGAGTCCATTGAGTCTTACCGGAAGGCATTGTCGTTCAATGAACAGTTCCTCACCGCTTTTGAGGGAATTGCGGCGAACCTCATGTATCAGAGCAAGCACAAGGAGGCCCTGGAGCAACTTCAGAAAGAGTTCGACCTGGCTCGCAATGACGGTGAACGGCGCCGGGCGCTCGTCTCGATGGCGGTCTGCAATGCGGATGAGGGCAAGCCCTCCGAGGCGCTGGCGAAGCTATCCAAGGCCGCGGCTATCGCCGAGCAACAGGGCGACAAAGCGGGGATGGGTTTCCATACGGTCGCGCGGGCCGACTTGCTACTGAATGCAGGGAAGACCAGAGAAGCGAAGGCGGCGTACGACAAAGCTCTCGAATTGGTACGGCAATCGACGGTTCCGGATACGGTGAAGAGGAACTTCGAGCTGGCTTACCACGGCAAGCTTGCGTTGGTCGCCGGCGCAAACAAGGATTTCGAGAACGCGAAGAAAGAAGCCGAAACCATGCGTGCGGGCGTCGAAGCACTCGGCAACCCCAATCAGATGAAGGCGGCTCACGAGGTGCTTGGGATCGTATCACTCCAGCAAAAGAGCTACGACGAGGCGATTTCGCATCTGAATCAGGCGGACCTCGAATCGCCCTACACGATGTTCCAGTTGGCCCGGGCGTATGCAGGCAAGAAAGACGCAGATCTGGCGAAAGAATGGTACCGGAAGACGGCCAACGCTTACATCCTGCCTGACCTGAATTACGCCATGGTCAGGAAGACGGCATTGAATGCTTCGGCAAAGTAGGCGGTAGACGAACGCCCATTGCAGTCGCCGACCCTTGTGGGTCTTCCCGGAGGAACGGAATTTTTTCACAATCCCCCACGCGCTCCCTGTATAGTAGGAAGAAATCCTGGACCCGCCAATGAAAAACATCTTGACTGTGGCTGTGTGCGTCTTGTCCGTCGCAGTGGTATTGACCGCGGAACCGGCGAAACGATCTATCCCGAAAACCGGATACCGCGACTGGAAGGTTTATGGTGGCGGTCCGGAGAGCATCCGCTACTCCACGCTCGACCAGATCAACCGCACCAACGTGCACAAACTCGCGGTCGCGTGGACATACGACACCGAGGACGCCTTCAAGGATTCGGAGATGCAGTGCAACCCGATCATCGTCAACGGCGTTCTGTATGCTACTTCGCCGAAGCTTCGCGTCTTCGCGCTCGATGCCGCCACCGGAAAGCTGATCTGGAGTTTCACCCCGCCCAACGAAGGGCGCGGCATCGGCAAACTGCGCAATCGCGGCGTCACATGGTGGGATGACGGAAAGGGCGGCCGCATCTACGTCGTCGCGCGTGGTTTGCTCTACGCTCTGAGTGCGCGCACCGGAAAGCCCGTGCCGTCGTTCGGTACCGAGGGCGTCGTGGACCTTCGAGAAGGTCTGGGCCGCGATCCAGCCAAGCTCTCTCTTTCCACTAACACACCCGGCATCGTCTACAAGGACCTCCTCATCCTCGGCAGTATCATGAGCGAGGAACTGCCCTCCGCGCCCGGCGACGTCCGAGCGTACGATCTCCGCACGGGGAAGATCCGTTGGGCCTTCCACACGATTCCGCACCCCGGGGAATACGGTTACGACACCTGGCCGAAGGACGGCTGGCAATACCTCGGCGCCGCAAACTGCTGGGCCGGCATGAGCCTCGACGAGAAGCGTGGGATTGTGTTCGCGCCGACCGGTTCCGCCGCTTTCGATTTCTACGGCGCCAACCGCGTCGGCGACAATCTCTTCGCCAACACCCTGCTTGCCTTGAAGGCTGACACCGGCGAACGCATCTGGCACTTCCAGGCGGTGAAGCACGATGTCTGGGACCGCGACTTCCCCGCCCCGCCTAACCTCGTGACGGTCCGCCGCAAGGGACGCTTGATCGACGCGGTCGCGCAGATCACGAAGTCGGGCTATGTCTTCGTATTCGACCGGGAGAACGGCCGCCCGCTGTTTCCCATCGAGTACCGTAAGGTCCCACCATCCGACGTGGACGGGGAGGTGCTCTCGGCGACTCAGGCGCTGCCGCTCAAGCCGCCTCCATTCGCGCGGCAGCGGTTCACGGAAGACATGGTCACTCGGCGAACGCCCGAGGCCCACAAAGCGGTCCTCGAACGCCTGCGGCAGGTCCGCAACGGTCCGTATTTCGAGCCCCCCAGTCTCCAAGGCACTGTAGTCTTTCCCGGCTTCGATGGCGGCGGCGAATGGGGCGGCGCCGGTTTCGATCCGGAAACGGGCTTCCTCTACGTGAACTCCAACGAAATGGCCTGGATACTCCGCCTTGTCGAGCGCCCGAAGAGTGAAGGCCGGCAGACGGGCCGCAGTCTCTATCTCAGCGAGTGTGCAGGATGCCACCGCGAGGACCTCAAGGGAACGCCGCCGGAATTTCCCTCGCTCGTAGACATCGCCAAACGCCGCACGGAAGAGGAGATCGAAGGCATCACCCGCAAGGGCTCCGGCCGCATGCCCGCGTTCTCCAACCTGACGGACAACGCCGTCGAGGCCATCACCGCCTTCCTCGCCGGTCGGGACGCCGAGGTGAACGGCACTCCGGCAGCGCCGTCGCCGATGGACCTGAAGTACACCACGGACGGGTATAACAAGTTTCTCGATCCTGACGGTTATCCGGCCTTCGAGCCGCCCTGGGGCACGCTCAACGCCATCGACCTGGACTCGGGGGAGATCGCGTGGAAGATTCCGTTCGGCGAGTTTCCGGAGCTCGCGGCAAAAGGAATGAAGAACACCGGCACGGAGAACTACGGCGGGCCAGTGATCACCGCAGGCGGTCTGCTCTTTATCGGCGCGACGAACCACGACCGCAAATTCCGCGCGTTCGACAAGCTCAACGGAAAGCTGCTGTGGGAAACGATGCTACCGGCGTCCGGCAACGCCACCCCGGCAACCTACGAGGTGAACGGCCGACAGTTCGTGGTGATCGGGGCGGGCGGCGGCAAGTCCGGCGCCCCGTCGGGCGGGAGCGTTGTGGCGTTCGCATTGCCGGAGTGAGGGGGCGCCGTTGTAAGTAGATCGGCACAGGCTGAAGGCCGTGCCGCCGAAAGTGGCACGGCCTTTAGGCGGTGCAATGCATTTCTGCCTGTTCGGTTACCGGTCGATGAAGCGCATGGCGCCTTCGTGGTAGCGCTCGCCGGCGACAGCGCCGCGCGGCGAAACCTGCTCGATACGGGCCAGGTCGCCGGCGGTGAGCACGATACCCGCCGCAGCGGCATTCTCGTCGAGATACCTCCGCCTCTTCGTGCCCGGAATCGGAACGATGTCGCTCCCCTGCGCCATAACCCAAGCCAGAGAAAGTTGCGCGGACGTACAACCCTTTTGCCGGGCCATGTCGTGGATCCGGTCGACGACTTCGAGATTCTTCATGAAGTTTTCGCCGTTGAATCGCGGCGAAAGACGCCGGAAATCATCATCCGCGAGGTCTTCAAAGCGGCGAATCTGTCCGGTGAGCAACCCGCGGCCGAGCGGGCTGTAAGCGACGAAGCCGATACCCAGCTCGCGCACCGTGGGCAGCAGCTCGTCTTCGGGGTCCCTGCTCCAGAGGGAATACTCCGTTTGCAGCGCGGTGATCGGATGCACCGCAAAGGCACGCCGGATCGTCTGTGGGGACGCTTCCGACATCCCGAGGAAACGCACCTTCCCGTCGCGCACAAGATCGGCCATCGCTCCGATCGTGTCCTCGATCGGCACGTTTGGGTCCACGCGGTGCTGGTAGTAGAGGTCGATCGTTTCAATGCCGAGTCGCTTCAGGCTCCCCTCGCAACTGGCCTTCACGTACTCCGGCCGGCCGTTGACACTACGCGATTTTGGATCGGGACCGCGCACGATCCCGAACTTCGTGGCCACGATCACCTCGTGCCGCCGCCCTCGAATCGCCCGTCCGACAAGTTCCTCATTCCGGTTCTGGCCGTAGATGTCCGCGGTGTCCAGGAAATCGATCCCCAGCTCAACCGCGCGGTGAATGGTCGCAATCGATTCCGCGTCGTCGCCGGGTCCGTAGAACTCGGACATGCCCATGCACCCGAGCCCCATCGCAGACACAGTCAATCCGGACTTTCCAAGCGTTCTTTTCGTCATTACCATCTCCTATTGCCAGAGTTCTCTCGCCTTCGCCGCGGCATTCCCGTCCACGGGACACAACCGGTACTTATACGAGTAGGGCCGGTCGCCGGGCAACCTGTACGGTGTCAACGGATATGCGTTCAGGCTCCAACTGTCGATGCCGCCCACGCCCATCTGCTGGTGATCGAGATTGAGGTAGATCTCCGGATGTCGCTTCAGCTTGAACGAGTAGTCGGCATCCTCGATCTCCTTCTTCGTGTAGTGCACGACTCCCGTACTGAGGAGCGGCATGCCCGTGGCCAGGAGGCCTATGCCGTTCGAGTTCGTCAGGGCGATCCACCGGACATCGGCTTTGTTCCCGTTCTCCTGCGGGCGGGAGAACTCGGTCCACTCCTTGTCCACTGTCGATGTGTAGACGTTCACACGCTCAAACGCCCGGTCGCGGTAGGTCGGCGACGGACCGCGACCGTACCATGTCACCTGTTCGAGTCCAGGCGACGCCACCAGCTCCATGCCGAACCTCGGCATCATTGCGATGGTGTGCCCACCCGGCTGGTAGGACCCTTCGACGATCACGTCTCCGCTCCCGTGGACCGTGTAGACCGCCGTGTACCTGGCTTGGACCTCCGGCAGGTCCGCCCGCACCCGAATGCGGGCCGACCGGTCGTCCAGTCTCTGCACCTGCACGTCCTCCACTCGCCACGCCGCACCAGCGTTTCGCCATACCGCGAGATTGTTCGCCGGATCGCCTTGCTGCTGCGGTGACAGGCTCTTCCATGCCCCCCGGTCGTTATCGGTCGGCATGCGCCAGAAATCAGGGACGGGTCCCCGTTCGATCAGTGGCGTGCCTTTGTACGTCATCGACGAGATGACACCCGTCTTCTTGTCGAAGACGAGCCCGAAGTCCGGTCCCTGAAACCGCACCTGACTTCCCACTTCCGACATCCCGAGAGGCGGAAGTCTCGCCGCATCTGCCGCTTTAGCGGGCGCGGACGCTGGCAGCCGGAACTGCTCCCACGACGCCTCATGCCCCTTCTTCGCCCAAGACGTGTCGTTCTTCGTTACGAAACTGAGATTCAGCCAGTACTCGACGCCCGGCTCCGGCCTGATCCGCGGCAGGGGTAGCGTATATTCCTTTTCGGCCCGCGGCAGCAGGTCCAGTTCCGGCATCGCCCCAGATGCGATCGTCTCACCATCGGCCTTGACTTCCCACTTGCCCTCCGCGACATCCTTCGCATTCACGAAATCGAACCAGCTCTTCACCCGGACCTTGCCCGCGGTCAGGTCGCTCGCAGCGGCGTGGATAAAGCGGTGAACGTACTTCAGCGCCCACAATCCGGGATGTGGATTACGGTCGGCGCCCACGAGCCCGTTCTGGCAGAAGTTGTCATCGTTTCGTACGCCGGCACGGTTCTCCCACCAGCCGCCGTAGGCGAGAAATGTGTCTTTTCCCGAGGTTGTCCGGAACTTCTCCGGCACCGGCTGGCGGATACCCTGGTCTACCCAGTCCCACACAAACGCGCCTTGTGCGTTCGTCCCCGAATAGAAGATGTCCCAGTACTCCTTGAGCCCGCCGTTGCTGTTGCCCATCGCGTGCGTGTACTCACACAGGATGAGCGGCATGTGGGGTTTCTCTTTCGCATGCTGTACCATCACATCGGGCGGCGGATACATGAATGAGTTGATGTCCGCGTTCGATCCTCCCAGGCCCGTGCTGCCCTCGTAGTGGAACGGCCGTGACGGGTCACGCCGCTTCACCCACTTGTACACGATCTCCACGTTCGGCCCATCACCAGACTCATTCCCGAGCGACCAGATGATCACCGCGGGATGGTTCTTGTCGCGCTCGATCATTCGTTGGACCCGGTCGAGATACGCGCCGCGCCAGTCCGGCGAGTTGCTGAGATAGTTCGACTTCGACATTCCGTAGCCGTGTGCCTCGATGTTGCCTTCGTCGATCACGTACAGACCGTACCGATCGCACAGGTCATACCATTCCGGATCGTTCGGATAGTGCGACGTTCGGACGGCGTTGATGTTGAACTGCTTCATCAGGACGACGTCCTTTTCCATCAGCTCCCGTGGCACGTACTTCGCCGTGTCCGGGCTGTGCTCGTGGCGGTTGACGCCTTTGAGCAGGATCGCCTGCCCGTTCACGAGCAGCCGTCCGTTCCTGATCTCCACCTTGCGGAAGCCGGTGTGCGACGGAACCACTTCGAGCGTGTCGCCGGCGGCGTTCTTCAGCGTCAGGAGCACACGGTACAGGTTCGGCGTCTCCGCAGTCCACTTCCTTGGGTTCTTCACCGGAACCGAGAATTCCGCCGACGTCTCGCCCCGCATGTTTGGGGTCACACGGCGTGTCTGCGGCGGGAACACAGGCGTATTGTCGTCGTTGAGCATCTCGAGAGTGACCGAGACGTTCGCCTGGCTCAGCGTAAAGTTGTAGACGTCCGCCCGGACAAGCAACACAGCGTCCCGGTATGCGGCGTCGAGGTCGGTGCGAATCTCGAAATCGCGGATGTGCTGTTCTCCCGTGCTCCAAAGGTGGACGTTCCGAAAGATCCCGCTCATCCTCCACATGTCCTGATCTTCCAGGTACGACCCGTCGCTCCAGCGGTAGACCTCAACCGCCAGCAGGTTCTTCCCCGGCTTCGCGTATCTTGTGATGTTGAACTCCGCCGGGGTGCGGCTGTCCTCGCTGTAGCCCACCTTTTGCCCGTTCACCCATAGGTAGAAGGCAGAATCGACGCCGTCGAAAGTGATGAAGAGTTGGCGCCCCTTCCACTCCGCGGGAACCTCGAAGGCAGTGCGGTACGAGCCGACCGGGTTGTTTTCCTTCGGTACCAGCGGCGGCTCCTCCGGGCTCATTGGAAACGGATAGATGATGTTCGTGTAGATCGGGATGTCGTCAGTGTGCATTTGCCAGCTCGACGGCACGGGGATCGTCTTCCAGCCGGAGTCGTCGAAGTCCGGCCGGTAGAAATCCGGCGGGCGGCCGGCTGGGGTGGGCGACAGATGAAACTTCCAATTGCCGTTGAGCAGCGTATGCCACGCAAACCGCAGGTCCGCCGAAGTGTAGACCTTCATGGTCGTGTGCGGCCGCTCTTTATTGACGTGCAGCACCACCGGATCATCCCACTCCGGCCGCTGTTGGCCGAGAAGGGCGAACGCAAGAAATGAGGTAAGGAGGGCCGTGACTTTCACAGTCCCCTTTTACCACTCGTGGAGCGACGCGCCCAAGTGCCTCGGCAGCCTGCATTTCCCCGCGACCCACAAGCTGATACGATGTCTGGTCTGCGAAAGGATTCTATGAGCGCGACCCGACGACAGTTTCTCTCGACCTCCATGGGCGCGGCCGCCGCAGCCGCCCTTCCTCCCGGCAAAGACGATATCTCCCTCGCCAACTGGTCCATCGTGCAGAGTTTCCGCGCCGGCAAGTGGAAACTCCTCGATATGCCGCGCATTCTCCGCGACGTGCTGAAGATCAACGGGCTTGAGTACGTCAACACATTCTTCGAGAATCCGACAATAGAGTACCTGCGGAAACTGAAACGCAACTGCGAAGACTACGGAATGACCTCGGTCCTCGTGATGGTGGACGACGAGGGCAACACCGCTTCCCTCGACAAAGCCGAGCGCATGCAGGCTGCCGTCGCGCACCGCAAGTGGATTGACGTCGCGCACTACCTCGGCTGCCATGCTATCCGCTGTAACCTGCGCGGCGGCCCAAAGGAATGGCAGCAGGACAAGGATGTCGCCAAGCGCGGAGCCGAGGTCTTCCGCGACATCCTCGAGTACGCGAAAGGATCGGGTCTCAACGTCCTCATCGAAAACCACGGCGGCGCCTCCTCAGACCCAGACGTTCTGCTCGAACTGATGCGTCTTGTCAATCACCCGAAATTCGGCATGCTGGTCGATACCGGCAACTGGAATCCCGGCGTCGACCGCTACGAGGCCACGCGCAAGCTCATCCGCTACGGCAAGGGCATGTCGGTTAAAGGCACGTGGGGACCGAACAAGCGGGCGGACTTCGACATGGAGAAGCTCCTCCAGGTCTGCATTGACGGCGGCTACCACGGCTGGTGGGGCATTGAAGTCGGATGGCGCCGCCCGGAGGGCGTTCAGGCGACTCCGGACGAGATCTGGGAGAACGAGATCAAGTCCGTGCTCGCCGCGAAGACGGTCGTCGAGCGCGTCGTATTGAAGAAGGCGTAAGCGGCCTCCCCCCTTACGCCGTTGAGCTGACCAGGCGCTGCGCGACAGCGATGTCCTCTTTCTTCGGGGTCTCGCCGTCGAGGAACTTCGGCAGCGCGAACGTCCGCTCCTCTTTCAGAACGGTGAGGCTCAGCATTGCGCTCGGCCGGGTCGAGGCAAGTTCCGGATCGAGCGTCCGCGCTGCCTCGAGGTACAGCATCGATCCCAGGGGGCGCAGTGCCTCGGTGCCGTAGCGGCTGGACAGCCGCTCGTGGTACGTCCTTGTAATTTCCGCGCCGAATTCGGCCAGTCTCTCGATCGCCTTCGATGGAACCGCCGCCTGCTGCTCGCGGAAGCCCTGGATCTCCTTGAGAGAAGCCGCGGCGCCGTTCGCGATGATGTCTTCCAGACGCAGCAGCGCTCCCAGGTGCCCATCGAGCTCCTCCCATGCCGCAGACGCGATGAAGTCGCCGAGCTCATCCGGCGCGAAGAATGCCGCCTCCGAAGCCTGTCCCGCCGCCAGAAGCCGCTCCCGCGCGCCCGCGATCAGGACCGCCAGCCGTTGCAGCGTCCGCTCATGAAACACCATCCGCCGCCGCTTGTCCGGGTCCCTCCAGTCCCAGTGGACTTTCTTCTCCTTCTTGTCGATGAGATCCGCGTTTAGCCCCGTCGCACGGCCCGAAACACGAATATTGGTCGATGGCGGGATGGCCGCGTAGAGCAGCAACGCCGCCGCCGGCATGTTTTGCCGTAGCCGGTTCACATCCTGGAAGTAGTGGAAGGGGACGAGTTCCTTTAGCCCGGCCTGAAGAGCCCGCGAGACCGCCATCGATGCGGCGCGCACGTCCTCCGCGTTTCTCGGCGCGAGCCACGACCGGATCGCTTTCGCCGGTACCGTGACCTCCAGCGCGAGCAGCACATCTCCGAAGTCGTCCGTCGGCCGTCCGAGCACGTCCTCCACACAGCGATCGAGGTCCGTCAGCCAGGTCGAAAACGAGGACGGCCCTCCCTGGGCAAATTGCTCGGGGAAATACCGGTCGACGAACGGCCCCAGTTGCCGCTCCAGTTCGACGCGCCGCATGTTCTCCCGCGCCATCCGGTATTGGTACGCCCATTGCGCCGTCACCTCGCTGTAGATCCGCAGCGCGCCGGCTGTCTGGACCGGAACCGCCGCAGCCAAAGCGAGTTGGCTTCTCATCCGGTTCCGAATTGACACGTCATCCTTCGTGTCCAATTCGTAGAACAGAACCCGCCCACGATCTTCCACCGCCCGCACGCTCGCGAGGCTCTGGTTGAGCTTGTCGGAGCGGAAGTTGTAGTAGGGCATGTTGACCTCGACCGAGCCGCGGCGCGTGATCTCATGCGTCAGCACGCCCTCCTGGAGCGTGACCCCGTCCACCTGATTGACCAGCAGGACGTCCAGGCGGCTCTCCTGCAACACCGCCTTCATCAACTCAGCCGCTTTCGGCTTCTTCAGATCGAACTTGGCATCCAGCAGCGCGGTACGCTGGGTGGCTTTCTGGTACGCGTACGCGAACGAAAAGTCGTAGCGGCGCGCCAGTGCGTTCCGCGCCTGCTCGTAAATCTCCTGCCGCTTCCGGATCACCGCATTGATCGCGTTCTTGATTTCGTCGAGGTCCTCGAACCGAAGCTTCCGGTCGAGAAACGTGGAGAGCCGGTTCACCAGCCAGCCTTCGATGGCGTTAAAGTCGGCCCGCGTGATCACGTTTCGGACCTGGTCGATATTCAGCTTTTCCTCGATGAACTGCTGGAGCTTCTCAATCACGCCGCCGTCAAGGACCTGGAGTATGTTGCTTGCGACGCTCCGTACCTCCTCACTGCGTCCAAGGAGATCAAGCAGACCGCGGTCGGCGACGGCTGCAAGGAGACGTCCGGAAGGAGTGTCTTCGATGCCCACCGACTGGAGAAGGCGCCGCAGTTCCTTCTTTCGCGCGTCCTCCCTCGTTCCCGCCAGCAGGCTCAGAGAGGCGACGAGCGTCTTTCTCGTCTGGCCCTGCAGGCCGCCGCTCTCGAGCAACGCCCAGAGTGTTCCGGACACGCGAGCGGGCAACGAGTCCCACTGCTTCAGCGCCTTCAACAAGACTGTCCGGGCCTGGTTGAAGTTTTGCTGTGGATCGACGCCCGTCGTTGTTTTGAGCAGGTCGAGCCCGGTGTCCCGGGCAAGGCCCGCGACGGTGTCGGACAGGTTCCGGTTGGGGTCCGTCCATTTCTCGATCAGCAACAGATCCTTCACCACCTGCTGGCCGTGAATGCCGAAAACCGCCTTTACGAGACCGTCGACGTTCTCAGGCAGACCGTCTGCCACTCCTTGAACGGACGCCGACAGATTGAGCCCGAAGTTCCAACCTTTCTTTGAGAGCTTGAACAGCCGGAGGCGCACTTCGGCGGAGTTTGCGTCGACCGACTCGCGGTCGAGGGTCACCAGATAGCGACCGCTCGCCTCAAGCCCGATTGTCGCTTGGAGTCCGGCGTCGAGTTTCAATCCGATGTCCCCCGTGAGGCCGAGTGCCGAAGCCTCGCGAACGAAAGTGAAATCGTAGCCGAGTTTTGCCGCAACGTTCACGGCGACCGACCCCTCAACTTCGGCCACCAGCATGGTTCCGGGCTGAAGATCGCTTTCCGAGTTGACGTGACGGGGCGGACGAAAGCTGGACACCATGGCTCGTATCGCCGTATTCGCCCCGAGATCGCGTGGAAACCGGTGGATCACGGCGTACAACTGCTCGCGCCTGGCCTCAACGCCGAAAGTGACCGAACCGAGCATCCCAATCGGGTGCGAGCCGTCCACGTTGCCTTCCACCTCGTAGCCGGCCACAAACAGCAGGTATCGCATGTCCTGCTGGTCGGTAAACGCGAGGCCGATCTCGCCCGCATCCGCGAGCGGGAGGGCGCCGCGGACCTCCTCGCCGGTGTTCAGGACCGCGAGCCGAGCGTGCGCGCCGCCCGAGGCCCGAAACGCCACGGCCCCTTTCGCGGCGTTGAACCGGATGTCTCTTCCTGCCTCCGCCTCGAAGGCCACGCCGCCGAGATCGATCCGGCGGTCCGGAAACGGCGAGTTGGCTAACACTGCCTGAAGGACATCGGCAGCGGTCGTGCCGCTGATCTCGATGGATGCAGCGCTACCCGGAACCAGAGTCGAGGTGTCCAGGTTGAACTTTCTCGTGAGTGGCGCTGGCGTCAAGAGTTTCCCTCCTCCTATGCTGGAACCGCCTCCCTCCGGCAGCTCTTTCCAGTTGTTGAAATGGTGTCACCAACCGGCAGAACGTGTCAATGAGGGCTGGGCCAAGCCCGATCACTGAGCCGATTTTACACCGCCACCAGCTTCTCATAGGTTACGCTTTGAGGTAAACTTCCGTTAGTCCGGAGTTTGGGCAACGGGACTCTGACTGGTCTTTCTGGGGTTCAATCTCACAATTGAAAAACACGGCACAAGCGCGTTGAGTTCCGTCCAACCGGGCTCGGACACTCGATGGGGGGAAAGACAAATGCGATCTGTCGCGTATGGCGCGTTGTTTGCCACGATCTGCCTTTGCGGATCGGTTCCCGGGAGTCGCCCAGACCGTAACAGGCACCCTTGACGGCCGGACCACGGATCAGGCTGGCGCCGTCGTACCCGACGTCCGGGTGTCCGCCAGAGACCTTCAGACCGGTCTCGAACGAGCGCCTGTTCGGCGAGCGCCACTTCGTTCAGTTCCGGGCAGAAATGTTCAACTTGACGAATCGGGTCCAGTTTGAGATGCCGGCCTTCGTGTCCGTGGTCGACACGGGCGTCGCCGGCTCCATCCACGATTCGGCGAGATCACCGGCCAGCGCAACAGTCCCCGCTCGATGCAGATGTCGCTCCGATACACGTTCTGAGTATTTCGCTCACACCGATTGCGTGCCGCATCGTGATTTTCGTGGCACCTGTCTACCTGGGGCACCAGGAGGACAATGACGGGCTGCGCCGCGTCCGAAGGGCGCTTCCCACAATTTGTCCTTTCTTAGAAAGCCTATAATTCGTTCAGCAATGGCAACCGACGCTGAAAGCGCACGCACGGCTTTCGCGGAGAGACTTCGCCAATCGGCAGGTTTGCGGTCCGGAGCGCTCGTGCGGGCCTTCGCAACGGTTTCCCGAGAACACTTCGTCGGGCCAGGTCCTTGGAAGATTCTTGTGCCGCCCGATCTGACGTACCGTGATACGCCGGATGGCAGCCCCCACCATATATACGATGACGTGCTTGTGGCTATCGATGGATCCCGAGGAATCAACAACGGCCAGCCGAGTGCGCTCGCGCGATGGCTCGATACGCTCGACCTGACACCGGGTGAACGTTTTCTCCACATCGGTTGTGGCGTCGGTTACTACACAGCTATCGCCGCGGAGGCTCTTTCCCAAAGCGGCAAGGTGTTCGGCATCGAGATCGACGCTGAACTCGCAGAGCGTGCCAGCCGGAACTTGAGCGGGTACGCAAACATAACAGTCGTTTGTGGCGATGGCAGCCGCTTGGCTGGTGATTCCTACGATGCCATTCTTGTGAACGCCGGGGCCACGGAAGTTCAGGAGGGCTGGATTGACCAGCTTCGCCCTGGCGGACGCCTGCTCGTACCACTGACTACTCCGATACCCGGCATGGATGTTGGTGTGGGGCACATGCTCTTGATAACACGGCATCCGCGAGGTTATGCCGCAGGGTTTGTGTCACCCGTCGGCATCTTTCACTGTGCAGGCGCGCGGACCGGAGAGGGTGAAGAGTTGCTCAAGCAGTCCTACGCTGGAGGAGGAGAAGATACCGTCCGCAGCTTGCTGAGGGAAGAACATCATCCAAGTGCGCAGTGCTGGCTGCATCGCCCTGGCTTCTGTCTCTCACGTCTGACAATCGAAGGCTGTTTCAGCACGTCAACCCGACCGGCGTGATCCGGCTATACAAAGCGTGTCCAGACTCGCCAGTCAGAAGGCAAAACCGAATTGGCGTGAAGCCCCGTATCACACCGTGCCGAAGATCCAACTGAGTTGACCAGGAGCGCGGTCACCCCTCTTCCGCAGTGAAATATGCGCAGTCGGGGTGGTGGAAGACCAGGGCACTGACACTCGCCTCTGGATCCATCATGAATCCGTCCGTCAGATGAACGAAAATCTCGCCGGGATTCAACAATTTCCAGATTCCAAGTTGATCTTCCAGATTAGGACAGGCGCCGTATCCGAAGCTGTACCGTTTGCCACGATACCGAGACGTGAACCGACCCTGCATCGTCATGGCCGGTGGGTCCGGGAATCCCCAATCCTCACGAATTCGCCGGTGAAGCCATTCGGCGCAGCCCTCCGCCGTTTCGAGCGCGAGCGCCTGCAATGCGTGGGCCCGGAAATACTCGCCTGCCGCCTTCGCCTCTTCGGCTCGCTCACGGATCCCGGCCCCGGCCGTTGCGACTAAGATCGCGATGTGGTCTCTCCGTCCCTCCTCCGGGTCGAGCACATAGTCGCTCAGGCACAGGCCGTCCGCCCTCGGCTGCCGTCCGAATCGGAACGTGTGGAGCGGGCTTCGAGCGCCAGGGGCAAAGAGCTGAATGGCGTTTCCGTCTCTCTCTGCCTCGAAGAATTGCCACACCGCCCGGACCTTCATGAAGCCCGCCGCCCAACGCTTGACCTCCTCCATCTGGTGGTAGAGTTCCAGCGCCTTCTCGTCGCGCTCAGCCAGCCGCTTCTCGAAGTTGCCCTTGAAGCCGAGATGCTTCCCGAAGAGCATATAGGGATTCACGTAGCTCCAGACCTCGGCCAGTTGCGGCACGTCGCGCACTTTCCGGTCGAGATACGGCGCGTCGGGAAGGGGCACGCCGGTCCGGACCTTGCTGCTGCGTTGCTCCCCGACCGGAGCGGCCTTGACGCCTGCCTGCTCCTCGGCCAGCGCCTCCTGATGCGTGTGGGCGCGTAAAACCTCGTCCCGCGCCGCCGGGTCTACGATCTGATTCATCAGCGCCAGACCGGACATGGCGTCCTTCGCGTAGCAGACTGCTTCGCCAAACGCCGGAGCGATCTTCAGCCGGGTGAACTTCTCCGAGAGCGCCGCGCCGCCCACCAACACCGGCACGCGGATGCCGGCATCCCGGAGGTCCTCCGCCGTCACCACCATCTGCTGCGCGCTCTTCACGAGCAGCCCGGACAGGCCGATCGCGTCCGGGTGGTGCTCGTGGTACGCCCGGATCAGCTCTTCCGGTGGCACCTTGATTCCGAGGTTGATCACTTTGTAGCCGTTGTTGCTCAGGATGATGTCCACGAGGTTCTTGCCGATGTCGTGAACGTCACCCTTCACGGTCGCCAAGAGCACCTTGCCGCGGGTCGCCGAATCAGCCCGTTCCATGAACTGCTCCAGGTGGGTGACCGCCGCCTTCATGGCTTCCGCCGACTGGAGCACTTCGGCCACGATCAGCTCATTGTTGTTGAACAGCCGGCCGACCTCAGTCATCCCCGCCATCAGCGGACCGTTGATGATGTCGAGCGGCGCCGCTCCCACCGCGCGCTTGAGCTCGAGGTCTGCTATCAGCCCATCCTTCGAGCCTTCGATGATGTAGTTCGCCAGGCGCTGATCCAGCGGGAGAAGGCTCAGCTCCTTTTTCTTGCTCGCCGCCCGCCCCCGGAAGCGCTCGGAAATCGCCGCGATGTGGTGCTGGTTGATGGCAATCTTCTGTTCGCGAGTCTGCTCCCGCCAGTCCTCGGACGCCAATCTGAGGTCCTCGGTAGGGGCATCGGCAGGAGGCGTGTTGAACAGCAGGTGCTCGGCCAGCCTGCGCTCCTGCTCCGGAATCGAGGCAAAGCGTTCCAGTTTCTCGGAGTTGACGATCGCAAGGTCGAGCCCCGCCTTGGTGGTGTAGTAGAGAAAGACGGAGTTGACCACTTCTCGCGCCGCGGCGGGCAGGCCGAATGAGACGTTGGACACGCCGAGGATTGTCTTGACATACGGGATTTTCTCCTTGATCAGCCGCACCGCCTCGATCGTCTCCACCGCGCCGCCGACGTAGTTCTCGTCGCCGGTGGCACACGGAAAGACGAGAGGATCGAGGATCAGGTCCTCCGGCGGGATGCCATATTTCTCCGTCAGGAGCCGGACGGAACGCTCGGCCACCGCCAACTTCCGCTCGCGGGTGAATGCCTGGGCCTGAACCGGGTCTTCGTCAATCGTGCCGACGATCAACGCCGCCCCGTATGCGCGGGCGATCGGACAGACCCGCTCGAACTTTTCTTCGCCGTCCTCGAGATTTACCGAGTTGATGATGCTCTTGCCTTGGCAGTAGGACAGCGCCAGCTCGACCGCCGCAGGGTCCGTGGTGTCGATCATCACCGGCACTTTGATCTTGCGGATGAGGCGATCGTAAAACGGCGGGATATCACGAATTTCCTCGCGCTCACTAGATTGCAGGCAGACATCGACAATGTGCGCTCCGTTGCGCACCTGCCGGCGCGCGATCTCGCTCGCCTCCTCCCAATTCTCTCCGGCGATCATCTCTTTAAACGCCCTGGAGCCGATGACGTTGGTCCGCTCGCCGACGATCAGCGGCCGGTTGCTGTCGTCGGCCTCGACGAGCTCGATTCCCGAGTAGAAGGCGCGCCCAGGCCGACCGGGCACGGTGCGCGGCCGCCTGCCTTCCACCATCTGCGCCAGCATCCGGATGTGTGCCGGCGTGGTTCCGCAACAGCCTCCGACGAGGTTCAGCCAGCCGTGATCGGCAAACCGCTCCAGTTGCGCGGCCAGCGACTCAGGAGTCTCGCCGTACTTCCCCTCCTCGTTCGGAAGCCCGGCGTTCGGGTAACAGGAGATGCGCGTCCATGCCATCTCGTGGAGCGTACGGATGTGGTCCGTCATGAACTCCGGGCCGGTGGCGCAATTCAGGCCGATCGACAGCAGATCCATGTGGGATACGGAGGCCCAGAACGCATCGGCCGTCTGACCGGCAAGCATTGTTCCCGTCGGTTCGATTGTTCCGGAGACCATGACCGGCGTCGAGAATCCGGACTCGCAATCGAGCTGCCGGAAGGCCAGCAACGCCGCCTTCACGTTCCGCGTGTCCTGGCAGGTCTCGAGGAGCAGAAGGTCGGCGCCGCCGTCAATCAGCCCTTTCGCCTGCTCGTAGTACACATCGCGAAGCTCGCGGAAGGTCACACCGCCGGTCACGGTGATCGCTTTCGTCGTCGGCCCAAGGGACCCCGCTACGAATCGAGGCATTCCGGAGGTAGAGAACTCAGCCGCCGCCTGGCGCGCGAGCATGGCGGCCGTCCGGTTCAGTTCGTATGCCCGATCGCCCAGGCCGTACTCGGCTAGCACGAGCTTCGTTCCGCCGAACGTGTCGGTTTCGACGATGTCGGCGCCGGCCTCGAAATAGGCGCGGTGGACACCGAGTACAACATCCGGCCGAGTCTGCACGAGAATCTCGTTGCAGCCCTCAAGCGACGCTCCGCCAAAGTCGGCGGCGCTGAGGTGCGCCTGTTGCAGCATCGTCCCCATCGCCCCGTCGAGGACGAGAATCCGCCTCTCGAGGGCGTCCAGAAGCGCCCCCCGCCTGTCAGCACGCTCTGTCATGAAGAATCGGAAGTTACTTCCGATTTTATCAGGCGAGCACGGTCTCAGAACGTGAACGCCAGTTGTCCGAGGTAGCGGAAGGTCGAATTCGCGCCGCGCTGGAGCGGCACGAAGAACTGCTCCGACGGGTTGCTGGCGCGCCGCTGGTTTTGGATGAACAGCAGGTTCTGCCATTGCAGGAACCGCGTCAGTCCCAGGTCGAATCGCAGCGCGTGAACTGCGATGTTCACGCCGGAGCCGGTGCCGAGGTCGTCGTCGGTGAACTGGGAGATCATCGAGTTGGCGTCCTTGATAGCGAACTGATAGAGCGTCCGCAGGTCCCCCGCTTTGCGCACCGCGCCGAGGTTCACCGATGCCATCAAGGCGTCGCGCAAGCTGGAAGCCCCGGTATTGCGCGCGGCCTGCAGGTCGAACCAAAGGGGCATTTCCCGTCCACCGATACTGACACCCTTGCGCTCCAGACGGTAGCCCAGGTGAGCGATGTGGAAGTCAGGCGCAAAGTAGGTTGCGCCACCAGGTAGCGTAGTTCCATTTCCAGTGCCGCCGATGGGACCGGACAGGACGAAACCGAGGTCCTTCGTCACGACCACCGGGAAGCCGGCCGCTGTCGAGGCAAGCTGAATCTGGTTCGGGTTGCGGTAGATCTGGAAGGTCCCGAGGATCTGGTGGCTCCATGCAGGGCCGAGGTCGCCGCGAAGGATCACGCCGGGGTGGAACAAATTTGCGTCACGGACCTTCTGTCCAACCTGATACCCCGCGGCGACAAACGGGGAATTGGCGGGGAGTACGTACACCGCGGGATTGGACAGAATGTACTCGCCGACCCTGAGCTCCACGGTCTTGAACCCGAGTGGGTTCGATGCAAACGAACCCTTGAAAGTCTGATGGAACCCGTTGAAGCGAACGTCGTCATCCCAGAGGAACCGCATGTTGTCGGCGAAAACTTCTTCCATCCGCCCGCCACGCAGCGAGACGTTGGCGTTGGGATGGAAGTTCACGTAGGCTTCGGCGATCGAGATCGGGTGCTTGGCCACTGTGCCGGCCATGTCCTGGTCGTTCGTGATCGCGTTGTTGTACGGGCCGGTGGACAACTGAACGTGGAACCTGAATCGTGGGTCCAAATCCTTGTCGATGTTCAAACGCAGCCGGTACCGGCTCCGCGCGTTTTGCAGAGGAGCCGCAACTTCGTTCGATGAACGCGCCTGGACATCGAACCGGTATCGAAAGTCGCCGCTGAACTGGAACCCACCAAGATTCTTCGACACGGCCTCGGTCTTCTTTGCGAGATCGTCGACGCTGGCGGACGACGCCTTTAGAGCGGTCGCCGCAGGAACGGCGGCGGTCACGACGTCAGAGGATGACTGCTGAGCCAGCCGGTCGAGTGCCCTGCCCTGCGCCTCCAACGTCTTCTGTAATTCCGCAATTTGCGCCTGTTGCCGCGCAAGCTGTTCGCGGAGGGACATGATCTCATCGGCATCCGCACCCTCCGCCCCAAATGCGGAGAATGTGCATAGAGCCGCGGTCAACATCAACCAAGTCAGTGAGATTCGCATGTGCAGACTAGCCGGGCGGAAGAAGCATTGTGAACTTAGCGCCTTTGCCTAACTGGCTTTCGACACTCACAGTTCCGCCCATCCTTTCGACGATGTGTTTCACGATCGACAAGCCGAGGCCGGTTCCGCCGACGTCCCTGGAGCGGGCCTTGTCCACGCGGTAGAACCTCTCGAAAATCCTTGGCAGGTCATCCGAGGGGATGCCGATGCCATTGTCGGCGACCGTAAGTCGCACGTTCCCCTCCGCGGTGCATCCGGCCTCGACCCAGACTTCGCCGTCCGGACGGTTAAACTTCACCGCGTTGTCGAGCAAATTCACGAGCGCCTGTTCCAGCCGGATCTTGCTGCCCGTGACGGCTACGTCGGCCAACCCGCCGCAGTGAATCTGAACCTGCCGCAACTTTGCTTCGGATTCCACGCTGCGAAGCGCGCTCTCGATTGCGCCGCGAACGGAGATGCGCTCCGGAGCGGGCGCGGCTTCGCCGCTTTCCAGCTCCGAAAGCACGAGAAGGTCCGATGCGATGGTGTTCAGCCGCACGGCGTGAGACTTGATGATTTCGAGGAACCTGCGGTTGTGTTCTTTGTCTTCCAGCGCACCTTCCAAGAGTGTTTCGGCATATCCCTGAATCGCCGTGAGGGGAGTCCGCAACTCGTGCGATACGTTGGCGACAAAATCTTTTCGAACCCGTTCGAGCCTCTCCAGGTCTGTGATGTCGTGCAGAATGGCGATGGCGCCACGACGCGTTCGCACGTCCAGCGGGGCTGCCTGGATCTCGAACGACCGACCCTCGGCAGCGGCAAGTTGCAGCCGCTCCTTCTGGCTTGCGCCTGTCACCAGCACGCGCGTGAGCAGGTTGAGAAACGCCGGATCCCGGATCAGTTCGAGAAGCGGCAGCCTATCGGGAACCGGCACACGAGCCCCGACAGCACGGGCGAGAGATTCGTTGCAGAAGGTGACACACAGCTCGTGATCAACGGCCAGGACTCCTTCCACCATGCTGGAAAGCATCGCCTCCCGCCTAGCTGATTCGAGGCTCAGCCGCTCGATCAGGTCCTGCATTTGTTCCGCCATCCCGTTCAGCGAGCGTGCGAGAGAGCCGAGTTCGTCGGCTGGCTCCGGTTCCATTCGGTCCGTAAACCGCGCCTGCACCAGACCTTCGGCAAACTGCTGAACACGACGAATGCGGCCAGTCACGTAACGCGTGATGAAGTAAGCCACTGCGAGCGCTGCCAGGGTCGCGATGAGCGACACCCGGAGAATTCCCCACCGCACGTCCGCAATCGCCGCATTCAGGTTCTTGAGCGGCACCGCCACCCGAAACACGTGGCCCGGTTTCGCTCCGTACGTGAGCGGAATCGCCAGATACACCAGGTCGACGTCGACAGTGTCGCTGTGCCGGATCGAGACGCCACGCCGTCCCTCCATCGCCTGTCGCACCTCCGGGCGGCCTGCGTGGTTTTCCATCCTCGCCGGATCTCTTTCCGAGTCCGCGATCACCACGCCGGCCGGATCAATTACCGTGATCCGCGACTGCGCCCGTTGTTGCGCCTGCCGGGACCAGGACTGGAGCTCGGGCGCCGGGACTACCTGAACTTCCCCCGAGAGCAGCCGCGCCTGCGAATCCAGTTGCCGCTCGACCGCGTCGACTTCCCGCGCAGAAACAAATCGGGTCACGTACAAGTCGAGGACGACGACGGTCAAGAGGATCAGGAGGAATGCGCCGAGCAGCAGCTTCCGGAAAATAGGGCTGCTCAGTGTCATCGGATGGGCCCACCGATCGGGGTCTCCCCGCGAGTCTCCGCATGATGGCGCACGTCGATCCCCTTGACGAAGAACACAACGTCTTCCGCAATGTTCGTCGCATGATCGGCGATCCGCTCGAGGTTGCGCGCGACGAGGATCAAGTCGAGTGAGCGGGTGATGGTGGACGGATCGCGTTGCATGAAACCGATGAGTTCCTGGAAGATGTTGTCCCGCAGGTCGTCCACGGCGTCGTCGGAGAGTAGGACGCCCCGGGCGAGGTCCGCATCGCGCTTCACGAACGCGTCCAGACTGCGCCGCATCATGGATTCCACCAGCCGCGCCATTTGGGGAATGTCGATCAGTGGCTTCACGGGCTCCTGCCGGATGAGCGACAGCGAGCGCTCCACGATGTTCACCGCGAGGTCGCCCATTCGTTCCAGATCGTTGTTGATCTTGATGATCGAGGTGAGCAAACGCAGGTCCGTAGCCATCGGCTGGTAGCGGGCCAGCAGGCCGGTCGCCTGATCATCGATCTCGATTTCCATCTGGTTGATGCGCGCTTCGTCGAGGAGCACGCGCTGGGCTCTCGTCTCGCTACGTTCGGTCAGCGACAAAACACTTTCGTGAACGGCGGACTCCACCAGGCCCGCCATCTCGAGCAATCGTTTGATCAGCTCTTCCAGTTCTTCGAGAAAGTGACTCAATGGCACCTCGTTACGGCCAAGGATACTTTATCCGAAACGGCCCGTAATGTAGTCCTCTGTTTCTTTCCTGGACGGATTGGTGAAGATCGTTTTCGTCTGGTCAAACTCGATCAGCCTGCCGAGCAGAAAGAATCCCGTATACTCCGCGACCCTGGCGGCCTGCTGCATGTTGTGGGTCACGATGACGATGGTGCAGTTTTCCTTCAGCCTGACCAAAAGCTCTTCAATTTTTGCCGTCGCTATTGGGTCGAGGGCAGAGCATGGCTCATCGAGCAGCAGCACCTCGGGGTCGACGGCAAGTGCGCGTGCGATGCACAGCCGCTGCTGCTGGCCGCCGGAGAGGGCCAGCGCGGACTTGTGAAGCTGGTCCTTAACCTCGTCCCACAGCGCCGCCCGGCGAAGACTGTGCTCGACTGCATCCTTGATCGCAGCCCGGCTGATGCCTGTGTTGATCCGTAAGCCGTAAGCCACGTTGTCGAAGATCGACTTGGGAAACGGGTTCGACTTCTGGAACAGCATACCGACCCGTCGCCGGAGTTCGACCACGTCCATCGTCAGCGTGTTCTCGCCGTCGAGCAGAACCTCACCTTCCGCACGCGCGTGACGGACCGTCTCGTACATGCGGTTCAACGTGCGGAGAAATGTCGACTTTCCGCAGCCGGAGGGGCCGATCAGTGCGGTGACCTTCTTTTCCGGAATCTCCAAGTGGATATCCCAGAGCGCCCTCTGCGGCCCGTAGTAGAAGCTCAGTCCCGATACGCGAAGCTTCGGCACAAAATCCGCTGTCCGCTGCGGGGTGGACTCGGGCTGAGACTTCTGGTCTCGGGGGCCGATCATCATAGTGGAGTCGTCGTGGGTAACCATCGTCAGGCGCTCCGGAACGACTTGGGCGAAAGAATCAACCGCGCGGCGACGTTGGCCACAAGCACCAGCCCCAGCAGGACCAGACCGGCCGCCCATGCCTGGCGGTGCCAGTCTTCATAGGGCGAAATCGCGTACGTGAAGATCATCACCGGCAGCGAGGCGACCGGTTGATCCCACGATGTGCTCCAGTAGCGGTTGCTGAAACTTGTGAAAAGCAGCGGAGCCGTCTCTCCGGCGACTCGCGCGACGCCGAGAATCGTCCCGGTCAACACCCCGCGAATTCCCGCCGGAATGACGACCGTTGCAATTGTCCACCATTTGGTCGCGCCGAGAGCGAGCGCGCCTTCTCTCAGGCTGTGCGGGACCGCTCTAAGGAACTGCTCGGTACTCCTCACGGTAATCGGAATCACCATCAAACTCAGTGCCAGCGCTCCAGCGAGCGTGGAGAACCGCTTCATCGGCACTACCAGCACGGCGTACGCAAAGATGCCAATCACGATGGATGGCACACCGTTCAGCAGGTCCGTCACGTAACGGATGACGAAAGGGAAT
>DATIFQ010000527.1:0-4674 GCA_035455185.1 Bryobacteraceae bacterium
GCGGCTTTCCGAGTCCGGCCTGACGATCGAGCAGCTGGTGCGGTCGGAGGGCCAGCGACAGGCCGCCGACCAGGTTTCCATCAGCAACAGCATCGGCAGTCTCCGGTTCCTGGGAGCGATGGACTGGCGCGAGTTCGTCGAGAGGATGAGCGTCGTCGAGCGGGCTCTGCGCGAGGATCCCGGAGGGATCTACGGCAAGATGGACGTTGCCACCCGGGATCGTTACCGTCACGCCGTGGAGAAGATCGCGAAGAGGAGCTCTCTATCCGAAGGCGAGGTGGCGCGCAAAGCCATCCAGTTATCCGGCGAGGACGCATCCCGGAGAGGCAGGGACGAACGGGCGGCACACGTCGGGTTCTACCTGGTCGACAAGGGATTGCCGCTGCTCGAACGAACGGCGCAGGTGCGCCGGACCCTCTTTGAAGAACTGGCGCGAAGGAGCCGTCGGGTTCCCTTGCCCCTCTATCTCGGCACGATCTCGCTGATGACGGCGGTTTTCACGGGGTTCCTGCTGGCGAAGGCGTATGCCGGCGGAACCCCGGATGGGCTGCTCGTGCTGATGGGGTGCCTTTCGCTTGTGGGCGGAAGCCAGCTGGCGGTGGCGCTGGTGAACTGGCTGGCCACGTTGCTGGTGACGCCGCATCCGCTGCCGCGAATGGACTTCTCCGAAGGGATCCCACCGGAATCGCGCACCCTGGTGGTGATCCCGACGATGCTCACGAGCGCCCCCGCCGTCGAGGATCTGGTCGAGGCGCTGGAGGTCCGGTTCCTGGCCAACCGGGACGACAACCTGCACTTCGGCCTGCTGACGGATTTCCGGGATGCGCCCGAGGAAACGATGCCGGAAGACGAACCGTTGGTGCGGCTGGCCCGGAAGCGGATCGTAGATCTGAATGATAAGTACAGGGATGCGAAGAGCGACGCGTTTTTCCTTTTTCATCGCCCGCGCGTGTGGAATCCCCGGGAGCGGGTCTGGATGGGCTACGAGCGCAAGCGAGGGAAGCTTGCGGATTTGAATTCGCTTTTGCGCGGCGGCTCGGGGGATCGCTTTTCCCTCATCGTCGGCAGGACTGCCGCTCTGTCGAACGTGAAGTACGTGATTACCCTGGATACGGATACGCAGCTTCCGCGCGACTCGGCGCGGCAGTTCGTGGGAGCCATGGCGCACCCGCTGAATCGCGCGCAGGTCGACGACGCTTCGCTGCGCGTCTCCGAGGGGTATGGAATCCTTCAGCCCCGCGTCGCCGTGAGCCTGACGGGCGCAAACCGGTCGCGGTACGCGCGTCTGTTCGGGAGCGAGCCGGGCATCGATCCGTACACGCGCGCCGTCTCCGACGCCTACCAGGACGTGTTCGGCGAAGGCTCCTTCATCGGCAAGGGGATCTACGACGTGGATGCCTTCGAGCGGGCGCTCCATGGGCGGTTTCCCGAGAACCGGATCTTGAGCCACGACCTTCTGGAAGGGTGCTACGCCCGGTCGGGGCTATTGAGCGATGTGCAGCTGTACGAGGAGTATCCCTCCCGCTACGGCGCGGACGTGAGCCGCCGGCACCGCTGGATCCGCGGGGATTGGCAGATCGCGTCGTGGCTGGTGTCGCGCGTGCCCGGACCCGGCGGGACCCGCCAGAGGAATCCGCTCTCGATCCTGTCGCAGTGGAAGATCTTCGACAATCTTCGTCGCAGCCTCGTTCCTCCGGCGCTGATGCTGATGTTGCTGCTGGGCTGGACGGTCTTGTCGCCGCTTTGGTTATGGACCTTGGCGGTGATCGGAATCCTCATCATGCCGCCGATGGCCGCATCGGTCCTGGAGCTGTTCCGCAAGCCGGACGACGTGCTGTTCCGGCAGCACCTCGCCGCCGCCGCACCTCTGGCCGGCCGGCACTTCGCCCAAGCGGCCTTCACGCTCGTATGCCTCCCCTACGAGGCTTTTTTCAGCCTGGATGCGACGATGCGCACGGTCTGGCGGGTCCTGGTCGCGCACAAACGACTTCTGGAATGGAGTCCTTCGGGCGATCCGGACCGCGATCGCCGCGCGAACCTCGTCGCCTCCTGCCGGTCCATGTGGGTCGCTCCCGCGATCGCCGCCGCCGCGGGGATCTCCCTGGCTCTTTCGAGGCCGGTTGCGCTGGCCGCGGCCGGGCCCCTGCTGGCCCTCTGGTTTGCCTCCCCCGCGATCGCCTGGTGGATCAGCCGGCCGCTCGCCCCCCGGCCGCCCCGGTTGATGGCCGACCAGGTCCTCTTTCTCCGGAAGCTTGCCCGAAAGACCTGGGCGTTCTTCGAGACCTTCGTCGGCCCGGAAGACCATTGGCTGCCTCCCGACAACTACCAGGAGTACCGCGTCGCCGTGGTTGCGCATCGCACGTCGCCGACCAACATGGGGCTCGCGCTGCTTGCGAATCTATCCGCGAACGACTTCGGCTACCTTTCGGCCGGACAACTCATCGAGCGCACGGAAAACGCATTCCGCACGATGGAATCCCTGGAACGTCACCAGGGCCATTTCTACAACTGGTACGACACGCAATCCTTGAGACCGCTGCCCCCGCTCTACGTCTCGACGGTGGACAGCGGGAACCTCGCGGGGCATCTGCTGACATTGCGGGCGGGCCTGCTCGCGCTTCCCGATCAAAAGATCCTGGGAGAGCGATGGCTGGAGGGATTAAGCGACACGCTCGGTGTCCTTGTGGATGCAGCGGGAGGAGCGGCGAAGGCGCAGCTCGTGGCGCTTCATAAGGACCTTGCCGCCGCATTCGATTCCCGGCCGACGACGCTCTCGGCGGCGTGGCAATCTCTGGACCGGCTGGCGGCGTCCGCCGAGGACGTGATCCGGGTATTTGAAGCCGACTCCGAGAGTCCGCCGGCGTGGTGGGCGCGTGCCTTTGCCCGGCAATGCCGGGGCTCCCTCGAGGAACTGACGGTCCTCGCGCCGTGGATCCTGCTGCCGGCCGCTCCGGAGGGGCTCGGGGGCGTTCCCGGCATCGACGGGATCCCGACGCTGCGCGAGCTGGCGGGATTCGAGGTGCGGGGCGAGTGGCCGGCCGAGCTTCGGCGGCAGATCCGGGAAGCAAGCCTTCGCGCCAGGGAACGGATTTCGGCGATCGACCTCCTTGCACGGCAAGCCGGCGATCTCGCCGATATGGAGGTCGACTTCCTTTTCGACAAGACGAGTCGCCTGCTGGCCATCGGATACAACGTGGGCGAGCGCAGGCGGGATTCGAGTTTCTACGACCTTCTGGCGTCGGAAGCGAGATTGTGCAATTTCGTAGCGATCGCCCAGGGACAGCTGCCGCAGGAAAGCTGGTTTGCCCTTGGACGCCTCCTCACCACCGCCGGTGGAGAGCCGGTTCTCCTTTCGTGGAGCGGTTCGATGTTCGAGTACCTCATGCCGCTCCTGGTGATGCCGACCTATGAAGACACGCTGCTCGACCGGACCTGCAAGGCGGCCGTGGAAAGCCAGATCCAGTATGGGGTGCGTCGCGGCGTTCCGTGGGGCATGTCGGAATCCTGCTACAACCTGGTCGACGTCCGTTTCAATTACCAGTACCGCGCGTTCGGCGTGCCCGGGCTGGGGATCAAACGCGGACTCGCCGAGGACCTGGTCGTTGCGCCGTATGCGTCCGCCCTGGCGCTGATGGTATCGGCCGAAGAGGCATGCCTGAATCTGCAGCGGCTTGCCGCGGAAGGTGCGGAAGGGAAATTCGGCCTTTTCGAAGCCATCGACTACACCCCCTCCCGTCAACGACGCGGGCAATCGAGCGCCGTGGTCCGGGCCTTCCTGGCGCATCACCAGGGCATGAGTCTCCTGTCCCTGGCCTTTCTGCTCCTGGACCGTCCGATGCAGAAGCGGTTCGAGTCGGATCCGCGGTTCCAGGCGACCACGCTGCTGCTCCAGGAGCGGGTTCCGAAGGCCACGGCGTTCTATCCGCCCGCCGTCGAGCTCTCCGAATACCGCGCGGCCCCCGAAGGCCAGATGACGCCGGTGCGCGCATTCCGCAGCCCGGACACGCCGATGCCGGAAGTGAATCTGCTGTCCAACGGCAGATACCACGTGATGGTCACGAACGCGGGCGGCGGCTACAGCCGCTGGAAGGACGTCGCGGTCACGCGCTGGCGCGAAGACAGCACGCGCGACGGGTGGGGCACGTTCTGTTACCTGCGCGACGTGTCCAGCGGGGAGTTCTGGTCGACCGCCCATCAGCCGACGCTCAAACGATCGGAGAAGTACGAAGCGATTTTCTCGGAAGGGCGAGCGGAATTCCGCCGCCGCGACCACGATTTCGATACGCATACGGAGATCGCCGTCTCCCCGGAGGATGACATCGAGCTGCGCCGGATCCGCATCACCAACCGTTCCTCGAGGCGCAGGGCGATCGAGGCGACGAGTTACGCGGAAGTCGTTCTCGCATCGCCTGCCGCGGACGCATTGCATCCGGCGTTCGGCAACCTCTTCGTCCAGACGGAGATCCTCCCCCAACGCCAGGCGATCCTCTGCACCCGCCGGCCCCGCTCCCTCGAGGAGCCGGTGCCGTGGATGTTTCACCTGATGGCGGTGCACGGGGCGGAAACCGGGGAAGTTTCCTACGAGACGGACCGCATGCGGTTCATCGGCCGCGGAAACACGGTCGCCGACCCGCAGGCGATGAGGGGACCCGCGGCGCTCTCGGGCAGCCAGGG
>DATIFQ010000528.1:0-12316 GCA_035455185.1 Bryobacteraceae bacterium
CGGAAGAACGGGGCCCGGGTGGAGTGGGATGTAACCCTACCTCCGAACTCGACCGCGACGATCTACGTGCCGGCACGGAGTGGGAACGACGTGACGGAGTCGGGCGCTTCCGCCGCAGAAGCGCAAGGTCTGAGGTTCTCCCGCATGGAAAACGGCAACGCAGTTTTCGAAGCAGCCAGCGGACGCTATCACTTCCAAAGCGTGACGGCAGACTCAGGGGGCGCCGCAGCCGTTACTGGATTTTAAGCTCGACATAGCCGCCACAGCGGCGTTGGAACACTTCGAAATCCGATTCCTGGCCGGCGAGCAGGCACGATTCAGGGCTAGTTACAGGCGCCAACTGACACATCAAGGCGCCGATATCCTTAGGGGCCGCTCGAGAGAACTCTTCCAGCCCACCACACGTCCGTCGCGAAAATAGATTTCGGAATCTCCGTACCGCCACACATTTTCGGCCAGTTGCTCGGGTGGGCCTTCCAGCGCGAGAACGTCCGCCGCAGTCGAGCCCCTCGAAATCGCTTTCGCGCCCGTCTCCCGGGGGTCGACTCTGTCCGCGCCGACCTTAAGCGGAGCTATTCGCGAGGAGAACCAGCCGATGACGCGATCACGCCGGAAGTAGACACGGGAGGATCCATAGCTCCACGTCGAGCTCGTACTTGCCGTCGGAGGGCCCTGCACCGCCTGAACATCGGCTCCTGTGGAGCCTAGCGTGAAAAACGGACTTGGTGTGAACGTCGCCGACGATGCACTCCTGTCGATAGACGGCCGCCATTTCGGAAGAATGTCCGAAAACCATGCGACGGCTATCAGGAACACGGACGTTGCGACGATCGGGGTTGCGAGCCTGATCGGTAACGGGGGCTGCTTGCGCGGCACGAGAGAACCGCAAAACATCATCTGCGTGAACTCCACGCCGATGGAGCCTTTTCCCGTGGAATGACGAACAATGCCGTCTGCTTGGAAATTCACATCGTCTAGAAAACGAAGATGGATTGCGGTGCGAACCGGAACCATTTCCCCAATCTCCACTCGCGCGCCATTCTCCGAGATATCGATGCAGCGCCCCCCTTCGAGTCGATGTTTGCCGCGCTCATCCCAGCCGACCTCCACGCGGATGCCGGCTGGAAGCCTGGGCTGAGCTCTGAGCTCGCGAAACTCTCTTTTCGCCTGTTGTCTGAAGAGCATCATGGCCGGTGATCGAATTGCGCTAGAAGTCACCGGTGCTTCGATTATCGGGCGCCAGATCTGCGAATGAATTGGTACGAAGATGGGTTTAAGTACCGGCAGGGGACTAGCCTTTCTTTCCTAGGTCATCCGTACCAGAACTCGCATCGAGCAAGGCGCAGCGGGGGGTGGCAGGTGGACTCGAATTAGCCGTTACAGACTTCGCCGCCTTGCAGGTCAGCCCCGCGGACGAATGATCTCGGTCAGGAGATCAGGGCGGGAGGAGTCGCGTTCGAGCCATGGGTACTTCTCGCCATCGTGGCAATCCACGCGGTATGTCCGGTAGTACTCGCCGTTCTTCATGAGCAACTCGATTGGCTCGGACGAGGCTTTGGCGGCGGCTAGAGCCTGGCGAAGTACGCGTGTTGAGAATTGCCGGCCGTTGACGGCGATCATCTGAGTTGCCGGTGCGATTCCCGCTTTGTCGGCGGCGCGTCCCGGCACGACGTCGAGCACTGTGCCGTCATCCTTCAGGCTAAGGCCGATCGACCAAGTCAGGTCGGCCTCCCGCCGCTCATCCTGCCGCCAGTTCGTATAGGGAGAAGGCGACTCCCGGTATACGAGTCGCCACCCGCCCGCTTCGATACCACCTAGGGGAGCACGCGGCGTTGGCCTGTAGACGCGCTCCTCGAAGAACGCGCGCCAGTCGTGGGGCTGGACCGCGTTCAATTCCGAGATGACGTCCTCCAGCGTGTAGGGCTTCACCGCGGGCGCGCCACTCTGACCGCCGAAGAAGCGGAAGCAAAAGTCGTCGAGAGATTTCCTGCCCTTGCTCAGCGTGCGGATGGTGACGTCGGCGTCCAGCCAGATAAGGGCGCCCTCGGGATAGAAGTCCACGCCACGGCGGAGGTTCGACCAATCATCGCGTGACCCGTAGAGAACCTGAGCGCCGATGGCGGTGTCGGCGAGGGGCCGCCACCTGCGGCCGGCGATCAGATCCATGCCGGCTGCATCCAGCGCGAGCGACTGCCGGAACTCATCCGGCGTAACCAGGCCGCTGCGGGCGGTGAGGATGTCGCCCAGATAAGTGGTGAGACCCTCATAGACCCAGAGCAGCTCACCAAGCATCGGCTTTTGGTAATCGGGTGTTGCCAGGCCCACTGGCCGGCGATACTTCCCGTTCCAGGAGTGCGCCATCTCGTGAGGAAGGAGTCCGGCGTGAAGCTTGCGGACAGGTTCGTCGACCATCGCCATCTCCGGCAGCCGGTCGTCGCTGGACTCATGGTGTTCAAGCCCGAAGTGCGCCACATGGTCGCTCAGGGTGACCAGAAAATCGTAGCGGCCGTAATGCCGCGCGCCAAACAGTACGCCGGTCTCCCGGACGAGACGCTCGTAAGCGCTCAAGACGCTCTGGCTGAGTTCGAGCGCCTCACGGCTGTCGGCTGCGAGATGCAGGTAATGCCGCGGCGCTGAACCGACGTTGAGATCTTCAGTGCGAAAGTGCCGGCCCGCGAGTAGCGGCGAGTCGACGAGCGTAGTGAGCGACGCCGGTGCAAAGTTCACGGAGTCACCCGACTCGCGCTCGACCGGAAGTGCCGTCGCGTACCGCCATTGTTTCGGTACTTGCAGCTTGGCCTTGTAGATGACGGCGTCCGCAGCGACGCCGGCAGGGTAGAGAAGCACCTGGTTCCAACTGAGCACCGCAAGCTCCGTGGTGGCTGAGGCGCCACTGGAAAAACCCTCGGTCTTAGGAGGGGAGACGAAGCTCAGCGAGACATCCACGGACGCAGCGCCGGGCGGCACCTCGCAGTGGAACGCATACATGTCCACCGGATCGCGCCGCCACGCGAGGGGCTTTCCGCCGGCTTTGATTTCGAGGTCCACGAGGTCGGCGATGGGTCCGGTCGGGCCGTGCTCGCCCGGTACCCACTTTGGGTAGAGAAGAGTGAGCGGGCCGGGCTTTGCGGGTATGGAGAGGCTGGCATGAGTGAGCCGCCGTGGGGCGTCCGTCAGGTCGACGGACAGCGTTATGGGAGGCTCCGCGAAGAGCAGAGTCCAGGCGGCGAAGAGCGACAGGATGGTAGTTCGAAAGACAAACATGAGGAATCTTTATCTTAAACTCCTCAAGGCTGGTTGCGTTCAGGGAGGCTGGTTCATTAGACTCGGTGAGCGTAGTCCACAGGAGACCACCAGGGATGAGGATTCTTACTATAGCGGCCATTCTGATACTGCTTGTGCTAACGACACTGTCGGGACAGCAGGCGACGATTCAGGAAGAAAAGCAGGTTATCAAGACATATCCTTTCTCGGGCGCCGACCCGGCTCCGATCATGACCCGGTCCAGCATGTGGGGCAAAGGGCCGAGGCTTTATCCGTACAGCTTCTTCGACACGCTCAGCTACGAGGGCAAGGACCAGGCATGGAAGGTCATCAAGCTGGAGAATCCATACATCAAGGTGATGGTCCTGCCGGAAGAAGGCGGCAAGGTGCTCGGGGCGATCGAGAAGAGCACCGGCAAGGAGTTCATCTACTACAACAAGGTCCGGAAGTTCCGCCACATCGCGCTCCGGGGTCCATGGACTTCGGGAGGCATAGAACTTAACTTCGGCATCGTCGGCCACAGTCCAGCGACGGCCACGCCGGTGGACTATGTGACGCGCAAGAACACCGACGGCAGTGTAAGCGTCACGGTCGGCGCGATGGACCTTCCGTCGCGCACGCACTGGAGAGTTACGTTCACAGTTCCGTCCGACAAGGCGTACTTCGAGTCGAAGGCCCTCTGGTATAACCCGCAGCCACTGAACGGGTCCTACTACGTCTGGATGAATGCGGCCAACCGCCTGGGGCAGGACCTGGAGTTTATTTTCCCCGGCGACAAACACATCGGCCACAACTACCGGGTACCCGAGAAACCCTGGCCGGTCACTGCGGATGGGCGCAATCTGGCTTTCTATAAGGACCACGACGACAGCGACGAGGGCAGCTTCTTCATTCATGGCGCTCTCCAGGATTTCTTCGGAAGCTATTGGCACAACTCCAAGTTCGGTTTTGGACACTGGGCCTACCACGAGGACACTCCGGGACAAAAGTTCTTCCGCTGGTCGCTTTCCGGCGCCGGCCAGATCTGGGAGCAATTGCTGACCGACAGCGATGGGCCGTACTTCGAGCCGCAGGTCGGCCGCCTGCTCGACCAGAACGACCATGAGTTTTTCCCGCCTTACACGGCCGATCACTGGCGTGAAGTGTGGTTCCCGTTCAAGGAGATCGGCCCGATGGTGAAGGCCACGCCGTACGGCGCCCTAAACGCGCGGAATACGGGTGATTCGATCGTTCTGGGCTTCAACGCGCTCCAGAACATCGACGACGACCTGGTGGTGCGCGCTGGCGGAAAAGAGGTGTACCGGGAGCGGCTGAAGCTCGAGCCGATGGGAGTCTACCAGAAGAAGCTGGCGCTGACTGCGAAGCCGGGCGAACTGGAGGTCGAGATCGGAAACAAGCTGTCGTACACCGATGACCCGGAGGCTGAGAAGCTAAAGCGGCCGTTGAATTTCCATGAGTACGACGACAACAGTCTCGAGGCTCTGTACCAAGGGGGCGAACGCGAGGAGAAGGGTCGCAACTACGAGGTCGCGCTCGACAAATACATGGCGGTTCTGAAGCAGGAGCCGACACACGTTCGAGCACTCACCCGGGTCGCCGAGCTTTACACACGGCGGGCGGAATACAAGAAAGCGCTGGAGTACGCCACCAAGGCGCTCGATTACGTAATGTACGATCCGGACGCCAACTACATCTACGGTGTGATCGCCCGGAAGATGGGGAACATGGTGGACGCCAAGGAGACGCTCGGCTGGGCGGCTCGGTCGATGAAGTATCGCTCGGGGGCGTACTGCCAGCTTGGCGAGATCTACATGATGGAAGGCAAGTGGGCGCGCGCGTTCGATTTCCTGCGACGCTCGCTCGACTACGATGCGTATAACGTCAAGACGTACCAGGTGCTCAGCACCGCGTACCGCCTCCATAAAGAACCTGCGAAGGCCCGCGAGACTCTGGACAAGCTGCTGGAGATCGATCCGCTAAACCACTTGGCGCGGTTCGAGCAGTATCTGCTGGAGCCGAACGGTACTAGCCTCGAGAACTTCCGGTCGATGATCCGCAATGAATTGCCGCACGAAACGTACCTCGAAACGGCGATGCATTACGTGAATCTCGGACTTCCAGAAGACGCGCAGCGCGTTCTCGCCGCGGGACCGGAACAGCCGCAGATTCTTTACTGGCGGGCGTACCTCTCCCGAGAAAAAGATCCGGCGCGGAGCAGGGAGCTTCTACAGAAGGCGTCCGGCTCTTCGCCGAAACTCGTTTTTCCGTTCCGCGAGGAGTCGATTCCCGTGTTCCAGTGGGCGGAAGGTATGGCGCCGAATGACTGGAAGGCGAAATACTACCTCGGGCTGATTTACTGGGGTCTGAGACGTCACCAAGACGCGATCGCCGCGCTCGACGAGTGCGGCAACCGCCCGGATTTCGGGACGTTTTATGTTTGCCGCGCCTTTCTGAGAAAGGAAACTGATCCCGAGAAGGCGCTTCCGGACTATGAACGCGCCTATGAGACCGGCAAGGACGACTGGCGGAACTGGCACCACCTCGCGGCGTTCTACAACGAACGCGGCATGAACGATAAGGCGTTGCAGATTGCACAGGCCGGAGCGAAGCAATTTCCAGACGCCGACCTGATGAAGATCATGCTGGCTCGGACCTACTTGAGTAACGGGCGTTCTGCGGAATGCTACTCGGTGCTCGAGAATGCTACGATTCTTCCGTTTGAAGGGCAGCGGGACGTTCACGACCTGTTCGTTCAGTGCCAGACGTCGATGGCGCTGGAGCTGATGAAGAAGGGCCAGTACCGCGAGGCAATCCAGCGGCTGGAGAGCGCGAAGGAGTACCCGGTGCGGCTCGGCACCGGCAAGCCTCACAGGGCCGACCAGCGTATCCAGGATTTCCTCATGATGCTGAGCTATGAGAAACTGGGCGACCAGACAAACGCCCGGCAGGCGATGGAAAGGGTCGTCGCTTACATGGCCGGCCCGTCAAGTGACAACGCGGACGTTCTGAAGCGGCGGGTGGATCTCTGGTTCAAGGATTCGTTCCCGAATCAGAACGGGCTGGCGGCGTTGCAGGACCTTCTTAAGATGGTAGGCAGCGGAAGGAGAAGAGGGGGAGATTGACCAGACTCTTTGTTCTAGCTCTAATCGCCGCATTCGCCGTCTCGGCGCAGCGGATGGTCGAGACGGTGGATGTGGACCCGCAGCCGTGGAAGCGGACCATGCGGCCTGTCATCCGGGGAACGCAGTACGCGGTCTCCTCGATGGAACCGCTGGCCACACAGGCGGCGGAACGGATACTGCTCCAGGGCGGGAATGCTTTCGATGCGATCGTGGCAGGGCAGGCTGTGCTCGGCCTGGTCTCTCCCGCATCCAACGGGATCGGGGCCGATGCCACGCTGCTGATTTTCACAGGTAAAGAGAAGAAGGTGTATTCTTTGAACGCCGAGGGGACGGCGCCCAAGCTCGCGACGATCGACTGGTACAAGAAGAATCACGAGGGAAAACTGCCGGTTGACGACACGCTTCTCGCCGCGACGGTACCGGGCGCGGTAGACGCCTGGTACATCATGCTTTCACGGTGGGGAACGAAGTCTTTCGGACAGGTGCTCGCCCCGGCGATCGAGCTGGCGGAGCGCGGGTTCCCGGTATCGGAGGCACTGGCGGGAGGCATCGCCGGAAGCAAGAAACTTTCCAAGTATCCGTCCAGTGTTCGTGTTTACTTTCCGAACGGTGTGGCACCGAAGGCGGGGGAGATCTGGAAGAACCCCGACCTCGCCCGTACCATGAAGCGCCTGGTGGAGGCCGAGAGGGACAGCGTATCGGCCGGGCGAGAAGCCGGCTTGCGTGCAGCGCGCGACCGGTTCTACAAGGGCGACATCGCGCGGGAGATGGCTAAGTTCTCCGAGGAGAATGGCGGACTCTTCCGGTACGAGGACTTCGCGAGCTACACGGCGAAGGTCGAAGAGCCGGTCTCGTTCAACTACCGGGGATACGACGTTTACAAAAACCCCTCCGCGACGCAAGGGCCGGCCGAACTCTTCGTCCTTAATATCCTTGAAGGCTACGACCTGAAGGCGCTCGGGCTGAACAGCGCGGAGTACATCCACACTTCGGTGGAGGCGGTGAAGCTGGCGTTCGCCGACCGGGAGAAATACCTCGGTGACATGGACTTCATCCGGATTCCATGGGCGGGGCTGCTCTCGAAAAGTTACGGCGAGGCGCGCCGGAAGCTGCTCGATCCCGAAAAGGCGTCGCGGGAATTCCGCCCCGGCGTGGCCGAGGACTTCATGCAGGGTTTCGAGCGGCTGGAGCGCCCGACTGACCTCACCGAGGCCGGGAAAGCGGACCACGAAGGCGACACGAGCTACATCGTCGTGGTGGACAAGGACGGGAACGGCATCTCCTTCACGCCGAGCCTGCACAGCGGTTTCGGCTCCAAAGTGGTCTTAGGCGAGCTTGGCTTCCCGCTGAACTGCCGGGGCGACTATTTCTCGCTGGTGCCGGGACACGCGAACGCACTCGAGCCGGGAAAGCGCCCGCGGAGCACTTTGCAGAGCACACTGGTGACGAAAAACGGAAAGCTCTACCTCCTGACCGGCAGCCCCGGGGGCGACGATCAGTGCATGCGGACGATGCAGACGTTCCTGAACATCGTTGAGTTCGGGATGAACGTTCAGCAGGCCATCGAAGCGCCACGCTGGAGCACGCGCAGCTTCCCGGCGTCGCCGTTCCCGCACACGATGTATCCCGCCGACATGTCGGTGGAAGCTCGGATTACTCTGGAGACCAGAGCCGAGCTGATCCGCAAGGGCCATCGGATGACCGTCGCCCGCCCATGGTCGATGAATTCGAGCGCGGCCATCCTGGTCGATCCCGAAACGGGCGTGCTGCACGCCGGCGCGGATCCGCGTGTCAACGCCTACGCGGTAGCATGGTGAGCGCGAACGCATGGCGGACGGCCAAACCGAACTGAAGGGCAAAGTTGTGCTCGTGACCGGCGCGGCGAAACGAATTGGCCGCGGCATCGCGCTGCGCCTCGCGCGGGAAGGGGCACGGGTCGCGATTCACTACGGCACTTCCGAGGCTGAGGCGCGCCGAACCGCCGAGGAGTGTGGCGGCGCACCGCTGTTCCGTGCAAATCTCGAGAGCGTTGCTGAAATCGAGCGGATGTTCAGCGATGTCGAACAGGCGATGGGCGGGCTTTACGGATTAGTGAACAACGCTGCGCGGTTCGCGAACATCGATCCGATGGAGATCACCGAGGCCGACTGGGACTTCATCCATGACGTCAACCTAAAGGCGGTCTTCTTTTGCTGCCGTGAGGCGGCGAAACGAATGCGCAACGGCGGCGCGGGACGGATCGTGAACATTAGCTCGCTCGGCGGCATCCGGCCGTGGGCGATGCACGCGCATTACTGTGCGTCGAAGGCCGGCGTCATCATGCTGACACGGGCGCTGGCCAAAGCCTTCGCGCCACAGATCACTGTGAACTCGGTGGCGCCCGGAGTAATCCCATTCGAGGACATCGACGAGGAAGGACTGCGGATGATCCGCCGGACGCCGGCAGCGCGGGGTGGCACGCCGGAGGAAATAGCGGGCGCGGTAGTGTATTTCCTGACCGCCTCCAACTTTGTGACCGGCCAGTTACTGGCTGTGGACGGAGGGCTGAGCCAGGTTTGAATCGACTGATCAGAGATTTCAGAGGCACCCAAACTTATGAGCAGACTTAACAGAAGACATTTCATTCAAGCCGCGGCGAGCGCCGCGGCGGCCGTACTGCCGGCAGCGGCACAGCGGCCGGGCGGCGGGAAACAGATGCGGCTCGGACTGATCGTGTACGCGGGGAACAACCCGGAGAGTGCGATCGAAAAGGTCCACACTCTTGGCTTCCCGACGTGCCAGGTCGGCGTGGGCTCGTTCGACCCGGCGATCGCGAAACGGCTGCGGGCGGCGCTGGACAAGTACAAAGTCGAGGCCACATCACTAGTCTCGACTGGCCCGCCCCCCGAAGTTTACGACTTCTACCAGGGGCCGGCGACGATCGGGCTTGTTCCCAGGCAGCACCGCCAGGCAAGAATCGCCCAGATCAAGAAAACCTCCGACTTCGGCAAGCTTTGCGGTGTCAATGGAATCCAGACCCACTGTGGATTCATTCCCGAGAATCCAAACGACCCCCTTTACAAGGAGTCCGTCGACGCGATCCGGACGGTCGCGGCGTACTGCAAACAGAACGGACAGACCTTTCGCTGCGAAACGGGGCAGGAGACGCCGATCACGCTTCTGCGAGCGATCAAGGACGTCGGACTCGACAACGTCGGCGTCAATCTCGACCCAGCCAACCTAATCCTCTATGGCAAGGCGAATCCGGTGGAAGCTCTGGATGTGCTCGGGCCTTACGTCATGGGGGTGCACGCGAAGGACGGGAACTATCCGACCGATCCGAAGCAGTTGGGCCGCGAAGTGCCGATCGGGCAGGGCAAGGTGAACTTCCCGCTGTTCGTCAAAAGGCTTAAGGAAATTGGCTACCGCGGGCCGCTGACGATCGAGCGGGAGATCGAAGGCCCGAAACAGACCGAGGATGTGAAGGCCGCCAAACTCTACCTCGAGAAACTGATCGGGTAACGTGGTCAAGGCCACCGCTAAAGGCAGGCCACAAACGGCGATGGCCTGCCCCACGCGCTCAAGCAGTGCTGTGCTAGACCAGGCCCGCGTCGCGGAGGAATTTCGCGGCGGTCTCGGGCGGAGTCGGATTGATGTAGAAGCCGGTGCCCCATTCGAAGCCCGCAACTTTGGTGAGCTTCGGGATAATCTCGATGTGCCAGTGGTAGTGCGTCATCGCGCCTTCCTGGATCGGCGCGCTGTGGATCATCAGGTTGTAGGGAGGGCGCTCCAATACCTTGTCGATCTTGCGAATCGTGGCGCGCATCACCCACCCGAGGTTCTGGATGGATGACGTCTCGATGTCCTCGAAGTGCGAGTAGTGCCGCTTAGGGACGACCCACGTCTCGAACGGAAAACGCGGGGCATAGGGCGAGACGACGACGTAATGCTCGGTTTCGAGAACGACCCGCGGCCCGGTGTCGAGTTCCTGCCGGACGATATCGCAGAAAATGCAGCGCTCCTTGAAGTCGAAGTAGCGCTTGGCGCCATCGAGCTCCTCACGGACCCGCTTGGGCACAACCGGAAGGGCGATCAACTGTGAGTGCGTATGCTCGAGCGAGGCGCCAGCGGCCTCGCCGTGGTTCTTGAAGATCAGAATATAGATCAGGCGCCGGTCTTTCTTCAGGTCGAGAACACGCTCTCGAAATGCCCAAAACACATCTTCCACCTGCTTTTCGGATAGTTCTCCGAAGGTCAGCAAGTGGTCGGGAGTTTCGATGATGACCTCGTGGGCGCCGACGCCGTTCATGTGGTCGTAAATGCCTTCGCCCTGACGGTTTAACTCGCCTTCGACGCGCAGAGCGGGAAACTTGTTCGGGACCACGCGAAGGGTCCAGCCGCCCTCATTTCGGCCGCCTCCGTGCGGGCGGAAAGCCAGCACCTCTGGCGGCGTTTTTTGCTCATTGCCAGGACAGAACGGACAGAACCGGCCACCCTTCGGGATCACCTGTTCGCGGACAAAATCGGTCGGCCGCATGGCCCGGTCCGAGGCGATAATCACCCAGCGTCCCGTGACCGGATCTTTACGCAGTTCGGGCAAAAGGCAAGACTCCTTTTCTGAACTAAGGCGAGAACGTATTGTAGTACATCGGCGGAGCGGGACGGAAAGCGTTCTCGATCCGGTCGATTGCGGGGGGATCGGAAAAAACAACGTTCACGACGTCAAAACGGATTCGGTCGGGGGGTACGCCAGCCCGGCGTGCATACTCGAGTGCGCTCCGCACGAGAGTCTCACGCTTCTCGCGGCCGATGGCGCGGTCTGGTGCGCCGAATTCGCCGGTCGTGCGGGATTTGACCTCGACGAAGACCAGTGTGTCGCGATGCCAGGCGATCAGGTCGATTTCTCCCGGACTGTTGCGGGGACGATAATTTCTGGCGACAACAGTGAACCCGCTCCGGCGGAGTAGTCGATGCGCCATGTCTTCGGCGCGCCGGCCGAGAGCCTGGTCGTGCGGCCATCTCCGGCGGCGGGCAGTGGCACGCAATCGGTCACAGATCCGGTGAAGGAGGCCGATCACGGAATGACTAAAGCTTCTCGAACTCGAATTCCATGACCTTGCCGCGGACCACGAAGCAAAGGTAGTACTCCCAAAAGCGGCGGAAGCGCGTGAAGCGGTTGACCAAAAACTCGAATCCGAGGCATCTCCATAAAGCAAGTAGCTTCACGCGGACGGAAATCTCCCGCAGTCTGAAGGCGGAGTAGTAGCCGAACCCGCCGTGATTTTCGCCGAAATACCGGAACGAGAAGCTGTTGAGGTGCCATCGGTGCGTGGGGTCGCAGAAGGAGCTGAAGTCGGTGTAGTGCGGCGTCACGATGAAAATCCGGCCGCCCGGCCGAACCAGCCGGTGGAACTCCTCGAGCGTGCGGAGCACATCCGAGACATGCTCGATCACGTGGACAGCGCGCAACTCGTCGAAGGAGCCGTCGGCGAAGGGGTAGGGAAGGCGGTCGAGGTCGCACAGGACGTCGGCGCGGCCCCGGGGATTACGATCGATGCCGATCGCTCCAGGAAACTTGTTGATGCCGCAGCCGACGTCGAGAATGCGCATACAAGGGCCCCGGCCTGGGGCTCGTGGGTGTCAGATCACTCACCACGGGCCGCAAGCCGGACGCAGTCCTCTAGTGTATCCGCAGCGAATGCCGCCTGGTCGCGGCTGATGGTGAGCGGCGGGCTGAGACGCACGGTGTTCTGGCCGGCTCCGAGCACGAGCAGCCCGCGCTCGAAGGCCATCCGCACGACGCGGTCGCGGAGCTTGGGAGCACGCTCCCGTGTGGCTTTGTCGCGGACGAACTCGATGCCGATCATGAGTCCGAGGCCCCGGACGTCGCCGACGTAAGGGAAGCGCCGCGGCCAGTCGTGGAGGCGGTCCATGAGAAATGCACCTATCCG
>DATIFQ010000529.1:0-4702 GCA_035455185.1 Bryobacteraceae bacterium
CTTTCCCCAAGAGGTGGCTCATGGTGGGACGTAGGACTGTGGCGGTTTTTGCACTTGTCGTGCTGTTGGGTGTGGCAAGCTCGGCATTCGCTCAAGTAGGCGCGACGGTCGCCCAGTTGAACGGCACCGTGCGGGACGAGACCGGGGCAGTGGTGGTCAAAGCGACCATCACTCTGCGGGACTTGGGCACGAACCGGACCTACACAGCAGCCTCGAATGAGGCCGGGTTCTACTTAGTGCCGAACCTGGCCCCCGGGCGCTACGAGTTGAAGGTGGCCGCCGCCGGCTTTGCAGGCTTTACGCAGACCGGGATCGTGCTCAGTGTGGGCCAGACCGCCACCGTTGACGTGAGCCTGAAAGCAGCCGCCAAGGGCGAGGAAGTGGTGGTGACTACAGAAGTGCCTCCCATCGAGCCCACACGGACCGAAATCAGCCAGGTGATCGGCACGCAACAGATCCAGGAGTTGCCAGTGAGTGGCCGGCTGTTCACGGATTTCGCTCTCCTCACGCCCGGGGTGGCCACGGGGCGGACCAGCCTGGGCACCACGTTCACCGAGTTTGAGATCACGCAAATCTCGTTCGGCGGCCAGCGCTCCTTCAGCAACATCATTACGGTGGATGGCGCCGACTTCATCAATGCCAACACCGGCGTGCAGCGGGCCACGCCGCCGCAGGAGTCGGTGCAGGAGTTCCGGGTGGTGAACAACACCTTCGGTACCGAGTATGGGCGGGCTATCGGCGGGATCGTCAACGTGGTCACCAAGTCGGGGACCAACGAGCTTCACGGGTCAATCTACGAATACTTTCAGAACGACGCCATCGCCTCGCGCTCGATCCTGCAACCGGAAGGCGAGACTCCCTTCGTTCTCCGGCAGAATCAGTTCGGGGCCACACTCGGTGGTCCCATCGTGAAGGACAAGACGTTCTTCTTCGTGAACTACGAGGGCGTCCGACGGGGTGAGTCGCCTCCCCTGCCGCCCGATTTCCGCAATAATTTTGACGCCATCAATGCGGCCAAAGCCTACCTGGGACTTCCGCCCGAGCCTTTTGATGTCCTCAAGACCAAGGATAACGACTACGGTTTCGTACGCCTGGATCACCAGCTCACTACCAATCATCAACTGGCAATCCGCTACAACGTGGAGGACGCACGCGACCTGAATCAGTTGGTGGGCAACACCGAAGACGGCGGCGGCATCGGGGTGCCCAGTGGGGGACGGCACCTGTTCATCCGCGATCAATCCCTGGTGGGAACGCTGATCTCGCAGCTCCGGCCGACCCTGGTGAACACGTTCCTGGCTCAGTACGCCAAGCGGACCTACGATTTTCCAGGGGCGACGGGTGAGCCCGACCTGAGCGTTCCCAACGACCTGGAGTTCGGGCACAACTTCGGGACCCTGGACGCGATCTACGAGACTCGCCTCCAGTTCTCCGATTCCATGGCCTGGGTCAAAGGCAACCACCTGATCAAGTTCGGCTACGACTCCAATTACCTGTATGACTCCACCATCTATCCCGGGTTCACGCCAACCCGCATCATCCTGCCGGATTTGAACTGTCTGATCGAGTTCGCCAATTTTGTGAACATCCCCGGTGGGCCGCCGCTCGCGCCGATGCCTGGTCCACCGTGCCCTCTCCCCAATGGCCAGGGTCCCTTTCCTCCGTTCCTTAATTTTGGCGGCGTGGGGGCCACTTTCTATGGCGTCGCACTGCCCAGGACCGGCTACGTCAACGGTCAGTTCCCGCTCAACAACGCCGTCCCACTGGATACAGTGAATTGGTCGAATGCGTTTGATCCCTCGCTAAGAGACAGCTATCGATTCAAGCTCGACCACGGCTACTACGGGTTCTTCATCCAGGACCAGTGGCGCGTTACTCCCAAGTTCACCTTCAACTACGGCGTGCGCTATGACCTGGAAACCGGCCTCGGCCAGCAAATCGATTCTTACCACACGGCCATTCAGCCGAGGGTTGGGTTGGCGTATTCCCCGGACAACAAGACGGTGATTCGCGGTGGCTTCGGGCTATTCTTCGATCGCAACAACATGACCTTCTTCTTCATTACCGGCAACCAGAAGACGATTCCCGGGTTCATCCCCGGCATCACGCTGCCTCAAGTTCGAACCGGAGCGGAGACAGGCGGATGGCAACTGAATCTGGTGGTGGCGCCAGGGTTTGCACCGCCACCCGTGGCGTGTTCGACGGCTCCGCCGCCAGGCTTGCCATGCTTCTCGAACGCGGCTGACGTGGCCCGCAGCATCATCACAACCGGGCTCTATCCCCAGGTGTTTCTTGCCGGAGATTGCCCGCCCACGTGCACGGTCGGCGCCGGCGGGATGGATCGCCACCACAGCCAGCTCCCCTATGCCTATCAGGCCAGCCTGCAGATCGACCGCGAGGTGGGAAAGGGGATCACCCTCGGTGCCGGATATCTGTTCGTCGGGGCACATCGCCTGATCCTGGGGAATGGTTTGAACACTGCCTGTCCGGTGGGCACCAGCAAGCCGAACAACCCCGTGATCGCTCAGGGGTGGCTCAATCCGGACGGCACCATCAGCGATTGTGAAGGGACTCCGGAGTTGTTGGTTGGCAAGCCCTACTTTACCGGGCCGCCCAACTTCACCGGGCAGGAATTCACCAACGGCGGTTTCCTCGACTACAACTATGCCGTGGTCAACGCCAATTACCACGGCCTGACATTGCAGGCCAGCGGGAAGCTCAGCCAGTACTTGCGCTTTAATGCCAACTACACCTGGTCGCATACCATCGATAACGGTAACTTCACCACGTTTATCAACCTCCCCCAGAACCAGTTCGACAACGAATCGGAACGGGCCAACTCGAATCAGGACGTTCGCCACCGGTTTGTGGCCAACTTCACGGCGGAGGCTCCCAAGGACACCTTCCTGCGCAACTTTGTGTACAGCAGCATCATTACCATTCAATCCGGGCGCCCCTTTACGCTCTTCACCGGCGGTGATTCGAACGGCGACACCAATCCGGTGACGGACCGTGTTGGCCTCATAGGGAGGAACTCGTACATCGGCGATCCCCTGCGGACCTGGGATATGCGCGTCTCCCGGTACTTCAAGCTGAGCGAGCGAGTGAGACTGGATCTGGGTCTGGATGTGTTCAACCTGCTCAACCGGGCCAACATCGACGAGGTGTTCAGTGTCTACGGGTCGCCGGTATTTTGCGGGGGCGTTCCGGGGCACTTCGGGGATGCCACGTCCCTCGCGATCCAGCAGGGAGCGTCATCCGTAGCCTGTCCGGCATTCGCCGATCTGGTAGCATCCGGAGACATTCCGCCGGCGGTGGCGGCCGGGCCGCCCTTCGCCCCGCCGCAATTCGGCATTCCACCGTCCCCAAATCCCAATTTCGGGACGCCCAGAACTGTGCTCAACCCACGGCAGTTGCAGTTCGTGCTCAAGATCAGTTTCTAGTTGTCGGGCGGGCGAGACGGTCGGAAGCGTGGCGGTTCCGGGGCGACGTGTTAACCTACCGCTCGCCCGCTGGGGCACGGCTCTCCTCTTTTCCGATGCAGGCTGACGAATACCTTGACCCAGAAATCGAGACCTTGGCCCCGGTACGACTGCGGGCGTTGCAGGAAGGGAAGCTAGTCACGCAACTGGAGTATCTATTCGCACGATCGCCGTTCTATCAGGAAAAGTTGGGGGCGGCCGGCATCCACCGCGAACACTTCAAGTCGCTCAGCGACCTGAGCAAGTTTCCGTTCACCACTAAGGAGGAGTTGCGGGAAAGCCAGATGGCCTGCCCTCCGCTGGGACGGCACATGGCCGCAAAGATGGAGGACGTCATCCGCATTCACTCGTCCACCGGTACCACCGGCCAGCCCAGCTTTGTGGGCGTGACGCGGCGGGACGCCGAGATGTGGACGCGGGTGACCGCTCGCTCCTTCTATACGCAGGGAATTCGGCCCTCGGATATCGTTATTCATGCGGCCAGCTTGACCATGTTCGTCGGCGGGTTGCCGGCCAAGGATGCCATCGAGCACATTGGCGCCACCTTCGTTCCCGTAGGAGCCGGCGCATCCGAGAAATTGGTGCTGGTGGCCCGGGCGCTGCACGCCAATGCGTTGCATTGCACGCCTTCCTACGCCCTGTACCTGGCGGACTACGTGCGCCGGGAAGCCCGGATGAATCCCCGAGACTTGGGCCTGGAGAAGCTGGTCTGCGGAGCCGAGCCCGGCGCTGGCATCCCCTCGGTCCGCGCGAAGATGCAGGAAGAGTGGGGAGCGCGGGTCACCGAAGGCCTGGGGAACGCGGACATGGCGCCGATCATTTTCGGAGAATGCCGTGAGCAATCCGGGATGCATTTCTGCGGTCAGGAGTATGTTTTGGTCGAGGTCATCGACCCGGAGAGCGGGGAGGTGCTGCCGCTCGAGCCCGGGGTCTCGGGCGAACTGGTGTACACCAGCCTGGAGCGAGAGTGCGTTCCCTTGCTTCGCTTTCGCACCCGGGATCGCGTCGCCGTCCTGGGAACGTCGTGCGCATGCGGACGCACCAGCGTTAGGCTAAGATGCGTCGGGCGAACCGACGACATGTTAATCGTCCTGGGGGTGAACGTGTTCCCCTCGGCGGTGAAGGATGTGGTGGCAGGGTTCTACCCGAGGACCACAGGAGAAGTCCAGATTCTGCTCGAGCAGCCCGGGCCCGCGGTGCCACCTCCCTTGAAGGTGGTG
>DATIFQ010000530.1:0-5090 GCA_035455185.1 Bryobacteraceae bacterium
AAGACGCCATGGACTGCCATGGTCTCCGACTTCGCCAAGTCGTCTACCCGGATCCACATGTCGGTGGCCTACCTCGACGGAAAACACCCGTCCGTCCTGACCCAGACCGGCCTTTATGAGAACGAGATCATCGAGGCCTACGACGCCCGCCTCAAGAAGCTCTGGGAGTTCAAGAGCTTCGCCGAGACGAATGGCAGCGGCTCCCATCACATCGACATCGCCGACGTCGACGGAGACGGCATCGACGAGGTCTTCAACGGCACCACGCTGCTGAATGCGGACGGGACGATGCGCTGGTCCCTCTACCGCGAGCACCCTGATATTGTGGCCATCAAGCACGTGCTCCCCGGCTCAAAGGACCGCCAGGTTTACTACGTCGTCGAAAGCAGCGTCCACGCGGGCGTTTACGTCGTGGATGCAAAAACCGGCAAGATTCACTGGAAAGTGAACCGCGAGGACGACCCTCGTTGGACACACGGGCACGTCGGCTGGGCCTCGGATATCTGGGAGGGGTCTCCGGGCATGGAACTGTATGCCAACCGCGACGGCCATCTCTCGAAAGACACCGTCTTGTTCTCCGCCGCAGGCAAACTCCTCCTGAGCCCATTCCCGGCGGGCTGGCGCCCGGTTAACTGGACCGGTGGCGCGGTCCGAGAGCTGATGTCCGGAGACGGCCGGCTCCTCGCACGGTTCAACGGGCAGTCGGTCGAGACTCTCGCCATTCCAGGGCCGAACGAAATGAAAAACGGAAGTTGTGGAATGACAGCCGACCTGGCCGGCGATTACCGCGACGAGGTGGTCTGCTTCGGCACGACGGCCGAAGGCGCGCAGGCCGTGTTCGTCTATGCAAACACCGAACCCGCGGCGAAACGCGAGGTCACCCGGACAGCGGACCGCGAGTATGCACTGTGGCTTGCCCGCAACATGGGCGGAGGGTATGCCTCGTACTTCGAATGGCAACCATAAGGAGGGACCGATGCGGCTAGCAATCGCACTCATCGTCGCGCTCGCGCCGGCCGTTGGACGCGCCCAGCAGGGCTGGTGGATGGAGGAGCCCATCAGGCTGATTCAGACCAACCTCCGCGAAACCGACTCCACGCTCGAGGCCGGCCGTCTCGCGCAACAAGTCGCGGAATTCCCCGCGAACGTCTTGCTGTTCAACATGGGTGGCATCGCGGCCCACTACCATCCCCGCGTCGAGTTCCACTACGCCAGCCCACATCTGCCGCCCGGGCGCGACATGTTCGGCGATACGCTGCGGGAAGCCCATAAACGGAGCATCCGCGTGATCGGGCGTTTCGACCTGAGCAAAACGCCCAAGCACGTCTTCGACGCCCACCCGGAATGGTTCTTCAAGCGCGTCAACGGCGAGCCGGCCATCTACAACGGGCTCTACTCGACATGTATCAACGGCGGCTACTATCGTGAGCACGCGAAAAAAATCCTCGGCGAGGCTCTCGAGCGCTACGAAGTAGACGGCCTCTTCTTCAACATGTTCGGCAATCCATCTTCCGACTACAGCGGCAACCCGATGGGACCGTGTCAGTGCGACAATTGCAAAACACGCTTCCAGGCGCGATACGGGAGGCCGCTCCCGGTGTCGCCGGACGACGACTACCGCCGGTTTCTGACCGACTCCGCGCACGAAGTGGCGGCGATGTTTGCCGAGCTGATCCATTCCAAACGGCCGAAAGCCGCGTTCCTCACCTACGTTCAGCAGCACACCGACGGGATCATGTCCGAGTCCAACACCGCCGTGGGGCGTCCGCTGCCGCTCTGGCCGTACTCCGCCAGTGACAACGTGAACCGGGCGCGGAACTCCGAGCCAACGAAGATGGCGTTCAATCTCTGCATGAGCTTCGTGGACTACATGTGGCGCTTCGTCACCGTGCCGCCGGCTGAGATTCGTCTCCGCCTTTACCAAAGCATGGCGCACGGCTCGGGCGTGCTGCTGAATATGCACGGGACGATGGACCAGGAGGACCGGAGCGCGCTGGAGGCCGCCCGTCCGGTCTTCCAGTGGCACGCGCGGCACGAAGACCTGTACACGGGCCAGGAGAGCGCGGCGAGAGTGCTGCTGCTCGGCGGGCGACAGTCGAGTTATCGCGGCCTGTTCCGAATCCTGAGCGAGCAGCACATCCCGTTCGTCGTCTCGGACAACCTCAAATGGCTGGAAGACGGACGCACGTTCGACATGGTCATCTCGCCGGACGGCGCGCCCGCCGCGCTCGAGCACTACGTCCGTGACGGCGGACGTCTGCTCGTCTGTGGGCCAAAGCCGCCAGCGTGGAAAGTGGCCGGCGTCGGCTCGCTGCGCCCCCACACACAGGGGTACTGGCGAATCCGCGACCACACTCTGTTCCCCTCCCTCAAACGCACGAACCTGCTGTTTCTGGACGGAGAGTACACGGAGCTGTCGCCGGTGGCGAAGCCGTTACTGACGCTGATTCCGCCGGCGATGTTCGGTCCGCCCGAAAAGGTCTGGGTGGACAAGCTGGAGACGGATTCGCCTGGACTGCTCCTTACGGATTATGGCAAGGGCCGCCTGGCCTATGTGCCTTGGGATGTGGGCGGACTTTATTACCGCCACAGTTCTGAGGGCCACTCGGGTGTGGTGGCGGACCTCATCAACTATCTGTTTCCCGCCGGTAGGCAGTTAATTACGAATGCGCACCCACTTGTGGAGATCACGGTCATGCGCCAGCCGAGAAAGAACCGGACGCTCGTCCACTTCGTGAATGTTTCGGGGCACTCCGGCACTGCCTACTTCGCGCCTCTCCCCATGCGCGACATTCGGGTAGAACTCGCCGCGGAGTTCACCAAAGCCCGCTCCGTCACGCTCGGCCGGGAGCTTCCCGTCATGCGTAAGGATCGGTACGGTGTGTTCTCGTTGCCCGAGTTCGCGGAGTATGACGTGGTGCTGCTGGAGTAAGCCGGTCCGGTATCGCGCCCTCGGATATAGAATGGAGGGCGGAGAAAATCTGTCCATGTCCACTTGGGTCCTTGTCTGCTACGGAGGGGCCGCGCTCGTGGCCCTGTTACTGCTCCTAGTCTTCCGAGCGAAATCGTGGTACTGGCACGTGCTGAGCATTCTGGCGGCACTGGTGGTTGGCCTTGTGCCCATCCCCCCGCAGTTGAACACCCCACAGGGCAGCCTGATCATCGGATCTGTGTTCACCTTCCTGCTCCTGTGGGGAGTGGCGGCCCCGTTCTTCCGCCGCACGTAATCGAATCGCCGTGAGGCGAAAGATCAGAGGAGGAAGACCATGGCGCGCGAGCGTTTGCTTCTGATTCTCCCCTTTTCTGGCGGCCGTCTGGGTAACTGCTGCCTGGGCAACCACCTATGAAGTCGGCTCTGGAAAGCCTTACACGTCCATCGGCGCCGTGCCGTGGGCTGCGCTCCAGCCGGGCGACACGGACCACCAACTCGCGGCAGGCTCGGCCGCCATCGACGCCGGCGGGCTGTTGAACGTCCTCGTTCTGCCTGCGAATGACGTTCTCCGCCAGTACGTGAAACATCAGTCCAGCGAGGCCCGTCCGCAAGACCCCCGCTCGACATCGGCGCCTTCGAATTCGCCCCGTAGGCCGGTGGTGGAGGCCATCGTCTTGCGTGGCCTGAGATCCCCGTCTTGGTGGAGCCAGTCGCCAGATCGGCCATGCCGGCAGTCTTGCTGGCAGCCTCCAGGTTCGTTGTGGAAAGCTCTTCTTGTGCCCCGCCCGCGAGCCCGTTCTAAGAACTGCGTTAGAATGAGCGTTTACTTTTCACCCGAAGGAGTCTGATTCACCCCTATGGTTACGAAATTCCTGCTGTCCGAGGCGCAACTGCCCTCCGCCTGGATCAACGTGCTGCCGTCGCTGCCGGTGCCGATGGACCCGCCGCTGCATCCCGGGACGTTGAAACCGATCGGGCCTGAGGATCTCGCGCCGATCTTCCCCATGGCGCTCATCGAGCAGGAGTTCGCGTCCAAACCCGAGATCGACATCCCGGGCGAGGTGCTCGACATTTACCGCCTCTGGCGGCCAACGCCCCTCATGCGGGCAAGGCGGCTGGAAAAGGCCCTCGATACACCGGCGCACATCTATTACAAGTACGAGGGGACCAGCCCAGCCGGGAGTCACAAGCCGAATACCTCCATCCCGCAGGCGTTCTACAACAAGCAGGCCGGCATCAAACGTATTGCCACGGAGACGGGCGCCGGACAGTGGGGTAGCGCGCTCGCGCTCGCCTGCCGGCTCTTCGGCATGGAGTGTACGGTCTACATGGTGAAAGTGAGCTACCAGCAAAAACCGTACCGCCGGATGATGATGAACACGTGGGGCGCCGAGGTCTACGCCAGCCCCAGCGAGCACACCAATGCCGGCCGCCAGGTGCTCGCGGCGTACCCCGATTCGCCCGGCAGCCTCGGCATCGCCATCAGTGAGGCCGTGGAGGACGCGGCCACTCATCCTGATACGAACTACTCGCTCGGCAGCGTGCTGAACCACGTTAATCTACACCAGACCGTGATCGGCCAGGAGGCCAAGCTCCAGATGGCGATGGCTGGCGAGGACCCGGACGTGATCATCGGTTGCTTCGGCGGCGGAAGCAACTTTGGCGGTATCGCGTTGCCTTACGTCCTCGACAAATTCAATGGCTCTGCCGTGAGGCTGATGGCGGTCGAACCGGCGGCTTGTCCGACGCTAACAAAGGGGGCCTTCACCTACGACTTTGGCGACATAGCCAAACTGACGCCTCTGCTCAGGATGTACACGCTCGGGCACGACTTCGTGCCGCCGGGCATCCACGCGGGAGGATTGCGCTACCACGGCGCGTCCCCACTGTTGAGCCACCTGATCAATCAGGGGTACATCGAAGCGCGCTCCGTCCTCCAGATTCCGACGTTCGAGGCGGCAGTTCTGTTTTCCCAGACCGAAGGATTGCTCCCGGCTCCCGAGTCCGCACACGCGATCCGAGCGGCCATCGACGAGGCGATCGCGGCCCGTGAGGAGGGCCGCCCCCGCGTGATCCTGTTCAACCTGAGCGGCCACGGCCACTTCGACCTGGCCTCGTACGAGGCCTACCTCAGTGGCAAGCTTCAGGACTACGAATA
>DATIFQ010000531.1:0-6878 GCA_035455185.1 Bryobacteraceae bacterium
GGGTTCAAGCCTGTGACCCAGAAGGGCGTCGCCGTCGTCATCAATACCGTCGCCAGCATTGACATCACTTTGGAGGTGGGTGCGGTCACGGAAGCCATCACCGTGGAGGCCAGCGCCGCTCTGCTCCAAACGACGAAGACGGACGTCAATGTGAGCCTGGAATCGCGGGCGATCGGGAACCTGCCGCTGCCCGGCTACCGAAACTACCAAAGCCTCATTAACTTGGTTCCAGGGGCGACACCAACGCGGTACCAGAACGCCGTCACCGACACGCCACAGCGGGCCTTGACAACGAACGTCAACGGCCAGGAGCGCGGCGCCAACAACACTCGCGTGGACGGTTCGGCCGATATTCTGGTCACTATGCCCCACCACACAGTCTACGTCCCGCCGGTGGAAAGCATTGAGGAAGTCAACATCTCCACGAAGAACTTCGATTCCGAACAGGGCATGACAGGTGGCGCCGCCGTCACCGTGACGACGAAGTCCGGGACCAACGAATTCCACGGCAGCGCTTTCGGCATGCACAACAACAGCGCCCTTCGGTCCCTTCTGTGGGATGAGAATCGCGCCGGCGTAACCAAGAAGCCCAAAGGCATCCGAAACATCGTGGGGGGTAGCCTCGGTGGACCTATCAAGAGGAATAAGTTGTTCTTCTTCGGTGACTGGGAAGGCACTTTTGAGCGCGTAAACAGCGCCCGGCTCTTTTCCGTTCCAACGGATGATCTCCGCACGGGTGACTTCAGCAAACAACTCGGGGCGCAAATTCTGGATGCCAGTGGCAATCCCATCTCAATACCTACGACCGAGGGCGGCTCCGTGCCGCTCCAGGAAGGGATGGTCTTTGACCCCTATACGGGCGACTTGGATGGCACAGGCCGTTCGGTGTTTTCGAGCGGTGGCCGCCTCAACGTCATTCCTTCTTCCCGGCTGAACGGCCCCATGATGAAAGTGCTGGACCTGGTTCCCCACCCTAACCAACCCGGGGATCTGAGCAACTACTTCAACTCCGGCACGACGCGCTTTAACCGTAACAACGTTGACGCCAAGGTCAATTGGAACCGGAGTGACAAGCACCAACTCTGGTTTAAGTACGGCGTCATGACCGCCCTGGTTCACGGTGACTTCGGCTTGGGCGACGCAGGGGGCGAGTGTTTGTGTCAAGGTGGCGGCCTCGGCGACGGCCAGACGCTCGTCCAAATAGGGGGCATCGGGCAAACCTATACCGTTTCACCGACATTCTTGATTGACGGGACGCTCGGCTGGACCCGATTTGGCCAGAGTGTGAAGCCGCCCGACCTCGGCACCAACTTCGGGTCGGACGTGCTGGGGATTCCGGGGACGAACGGTCCAGACCCGCGGGAAAGCGGCATGCCCGCTTTTTACATGGACGACTACTCGGCCCTTGGCAACCCGGAAGGATGGAACCCCCTGTTCCGGAATGACCAGTCCTACACGGCGAACGTCAATGCGAGCTGGATGAAGAGCTCCCACGAGATCCGGTTTGGCTTCGACTTTGTCCACCATCTGATGAACCACTGGCAGCCGGAGTTGGGAGAAGGCCCGCGCGGCGCATTCTATTTCTATAATGCCGCTACGGCCCTCAATCCCGAAGCTCTCGAGGGCACGGTGGGATTTCAGGGAGACACTCCATCGTTTGAGAACAGTTGGAACGGGCTGGCGGGGTTTCTACTTGGCGCGTCCAGTCAGACGGGGAAGAGTAGCCAGTTCATCAAGATGGACAGCCTGGAGAACCAGTACGCTCTCTACGTCCGCGACCGCTGGCGCGCCACGTCCAAGCTGACACTGAACCTGGGCTTGCGGTGGGAGTTGTACCCCAACCGGAGGCGCTCCGCCGGCTTGGGTATCGAATCGTACGACCCCACCACCAACGAAGTCCTGGTTGGCGGGAAGGGTGGTATCCCCAGAGACAGCGGAGTGGGCTACAGCAAGAAGCTCTTTGCACCCCGCATCGGTTTCGCGTATCAACTGACGAATTCCACGGTGATCCGAAGCGGGTACGGCATCACCTACCACTCGCATCCCTGGGGTGCGCAAGCGTTGCGTGGTTGGTACCCGCTGACGATTGTTGCGGTCTTCTCCGGCACCAACGGCTACCAACCCATCACCACGAGCCCCAGTTACGTGGAGGCGGGCGTCCCCAACAAACCGCTCGGCTCCGACGTTGGCATTATTCCGATCTGCTGCCCGGACATCAGCCAGGGGAGGCTTCCGCTGCCCGAGGTCAGCGAAATGGGATACCCGGTGGCCAACCGGGAGTTGCGCCGGGGCTACATCCAGTCGTGGAACTTCATCCTCGAGCAGAAGCTGCCGGGCCAGTTCGTGTCGTCCGTTGGATACGTCGGGACAGGATCCGTGAACGGCTTCGCGTTTCTGGACATCAATGCCTCGCAGATACCCGGTTCCGGGGATGACGGGCGGCCGCTCTTCCCAGAGTTCGGACGCACGGCGGCAACCAGGGAGTGGGACGGCCGTACGCACAGCAACTATCACTCGCTGCAAGCCACCATCAACCGGCGTCTCGCGGGCGGTCTGCTCCTCAAAGGCGCTTACACCTACTCGCACGCTATCGATCAGGCTAACTACTCTGACTGGACGGAGTTTCGCTGGAACGCGGCGAGTGTATTTCATCGTAACCGCGCCTCGGCGGACCACAACATCCCCCACATGTTCCAGCTTGGCTATGTGTATGAGCTCCCCTTCGGCAGCACCAAGCAGTGGGCTACAACCGGCGCGGCCAACACGATCCTGGGCGGCTGGCAGATCAACGGCATCTTTAGTGCCTACCAGGGGCGGCAGTACACGCTCACCGCTTCCGGGGCGTCGTTGAACATGCCGGGAAACCAGCAGACCCCGGACCAGATCAATCCGAAAGTGGCCAAGCTGGGCAATGTGGGCGATGATGGGACCTTTTTCGACACCACCGCATTCGCACGGCCCACGGGGGCCCGCTTCGGCAATGTGGGCCGCAACACGATGCGTGGCCCCGGTGTGGTAAATACGGACCTAAGCCTCTTTCGCACCTTCAAGCCAATGGAAAAGCTCAGCGTGCAAGTCCGGGCGGAGGCGTTCAACTTGAGCAACACGCCGCACTTCAGCAACCCCAACGGCAATCGCAACAGCTCGAACTTCGGCAAGGTCCTCTCCACGCAGTCCGCGGATGCACTCGGGCGCTCCCGTGAGTTCCGCTTCGGCTTGCGTCTGAGCTTCTAGCCTGAATGATCGCCTGTCAGCCGGGCGCGGGCATTGCAGTCCGCGCCCGACTACTTTTTCCCCGATCCCTGGCGAAGCGTCACGATGCGGTCGGCCTTGATGGTTTCAAACCGTTCTTCGGAGCCATCGGGCCAGTGGACCAGCACCGCTTCGATGTCTGCCTGATCTCCCAGTCCGAAGTGAGCGCGCACATCGTTCGCACTGAGATAGCTGGAATCGGTGTTTACGCGCCGCGACAAAACCTCTTGACCGCGCCGGATCACCGCGACGCGTGAACCGATGCCGAACCGGTTCGTCTTCGGCGACTCTAGCTTCACCGTGAGCCAGTGCCTCCGGCCCCCTGCCTGGTTGCGAAGCAGCCGCACGGGGCCGTCGTTGTTCGTGACAACCATGTCCATCGCGCCGTCATTGTCGATATCTCCGAAGGCCGCCGCACGGCTGATTTCGTCAATCTGAAATACCGGGCCCCCGGACTGCGACGTCTCGCGGAAACGCTTTCCGCGGCCCTCGTTATGGAATAGCTGCTTCCGCTGAGCATAGGGAGAGACTCCACTGCGCTCGGATCCCAAGATCGTGACGCCGCCATTGGCAATGAATAGATCGAGCCAGCCGTCGTTGTCATAATCGAACCATTGCGTACCGAAGCCGGTGTTGGCGAACGTCGGTTGCAGCAGGCCGAACGGGATGGTCACATCGTCAAACTGGCCCCGCGTGTCGCCGCGGTGCACTGTCACGCCTTCGCGCGTCAGGTTCGTTACGAGCAACACCTGGGCGCCGCTGTTCTCGACGTCGGCGAGTGTCACTCCCATCCCTGCCTTGGCCAGCCCCTCCATGCTGTAAGCAACGCCCATTTCCAGCGCCGATTCACGGAACGTGCCGTCGCCCTGATTCAGCCACAGCCGATTGGCCGCGGTGTCGTTCGCGACGAAAATATCAGTGCGGCCGTCACCGTTGAAGTCGGCGCAAACGACGCCTAGCGCGGGTCCATAAGAACTGCTGATGCGCGACGCGTCCGAGACGTCCTCGAATTTGCCGTTCCTCATGTTTCGAAACAGGCGGCACGGCACTGCGCGATATGCCTTGGGCGTGCAGTAGCTAGGCGCACCGGCCGGCGAAGAGCAGGCACGGTTCCCCTCCACGGTGAAATCGACGTAGTTGCACACGAACAGATCGAGATAACCGTCGCCATCGATGTCGAGCCAGGCGGCGCTCGTCGACCAGCGCGGATCGTCGACGCCCGCCTCGTGGGTAACGTCGGTAAACGTGCCGTTGCCGTTGTTGTGATAGAGCACATTGTGGCCGAAGTTCGTGACGTAGAGATCGAGGAAACCGTCGTTGTCGTAGTCTCCGGCTGCGACACCCATCCCGTATCCTATGTAGCCTACGCCCGCCTTCTCGGTCACATCCACAAACCGTAATTCACCCGTTTCGGCCAGCAGATTCTTGAACAACCGGTTGCCGGGCCTCCAGCCCGGTGGGGGCGGCGAGAGCAGCTTCCCGGTTGAGTCCAGTCGCGTGCCCTGGACAAGATAAATATCGAGGTCGCCGTCGTTGTCGTAGTCGAAAAGGGCCACGCCGGCGCCCATAATTTCGGGCATGTAATGGCGCCCCGTGGCGCCATTGAAATGATGGAAGTCGAGGCCAACTTCAGCCGCTACATCGCGGAAAAGCGGCGGCTCGCCGGCTTGGGCGCCCAACAGGGGAACACCCCCGGCAAGGCCCGCGGCCGCAAGCGTTTTGAGGACGTCGCGACGGGAAGCGCGTCCTCTCATCGCTTACCGCCAAACATCTTCAGATCGCGCTCGATGCTGCCGAGCAGTTGTACCTGGCCGCGCGCATGAGCCGCATCGCGTGCTCGCCCGTAGTAGTTGAGTGCGTGTTCCCGATCGCCGGCGCGTGCGTAGACGGCCGCGAGTGCATACAGATAGACCGGCGTCTGATCGTCTTCCGGCGTTAGTGCTCTCAGTAACTGCTGTATCGCCTCGTCGTACTTCTCCTCATTGACCAGAATGCGGGCGAGGTGGAAGCGCGCCAGCGGATAATCGGGCTTGTTCGCGATCGCGTCGCGGAACTCCCTGGCTGCATCGTTCAGCCGCCCCTGCAATTCATAGAGTGCTCCGAGGTTGTTGTGCGCCTCGGCGTAGTAGGGGTTAATCTCGACAGCGCGACGGAAAGCCCCTTCCGCTTCGCGATACTCTTTGCGCTTTGACATCAGAACGCCATAGTTGTACCAGGCATCCGGCCGGCCTGGACTTAGCCGCGTTGCGGCCTCGAAATGCACTTTTGCCCGCGCCTCGTCGCCCGTGCGTCCATAGAGCGAGATCAGGTTGATGTGGACCTGGACATTATCGGGATCGATGGCCAGAGCTGCTTCGTGCTCGCGGATGGCATCCTCGAGCTTGCCTTCCTTCTCGAAGGCCCCGCCACGCTGCAGGTGAGTGTGTACGCCTTGGTTCAGTTCGCGAACGCGCTGGAGCGACGCGTCATGAAGCGGCGGTTCGGCCGAGGGGTCTTTCAGATATGCAGCGGCATGCTCTTCCGCTTCCGTGCTCTTCCCTAGCTTCCGGAGCTCGCCGGCCAGCGCGAAATGTGCGGCGCCATACGGCGGAAACACATCACAGGCCTTGCTATAGGACTGGGCTGCCGCTTCGTGCTCGCCCTTCGCTGCTTGCACGCGGCCCAGGCCGTACCAGGCCTGAGGACAGTCAGGATGCGCTTCGACGATTTTCCGGTACAGCGTGCCTGCTTCGTCCCAATTGCCGGTTGAACTTAAGCTCTGGCCGAGGCGCAGTTCCGCGGCAAGATCGCCGGGCCGGAGTTCGAGCGCCTTCCGGAACGACTTCACGGCGCCATCGAAGTCGCCCTGCTGCGTGAGCAGGACAGCGCTCAGATAGACCCAGTCGAAAGCCTCTGGGTCCAATCGTTGCGCGTGCGCGTAGGCGCGCGCCGCCACCTCGTAACGCTCGTAAGCATGAAGAGTCATCCCTAATGCGCCGGCTGCGTTTGCGTCGCGAGAATGGGTCCTGGCATTTCGTTCGGCGCGCTCAATCTGAGCTCGGATGACAGGAAGGAAATCGGCAGTGTCAATCTTTGGTAGTTCCGGCAGGTCTCCGCCGGCGGGGTCCTGTGGATGCGCGCACACGCACAGGGCACACACCAGCACGGGGATTTGGGCGCCAAACCAGACCCGCATACAACCGTGCTTTTTATTGTAGCCGCACTAGACTCAGGTTCGAGTAAGCTTCGGGTCACTCAACAGCTCCGGTAACCGTCATCCGTTGCTATTCTGGGCCTAGGTCGTCAGACGCGGAGCCTGGAAACGAGAGGAGTTCACGCATGGCTGGGAAATCCACTGTCGCGGCGGAAGAGTGTAGCGCGCTCGGGGCGCCGGATCGGACGCTCGAGTCGTTCCCAAACAGCAATGTCATGCTTGGCAACCTCCCGGTTGCGCGTGCGCTGCCGGTCAGAGGACGGCGGCTCGTGGGTTCATGGTGCTTCCTCGACCGGTTTGGACCGCTGACCTTCGCGGGCGAGAAGCCAATGGACGTGGCGCCCCATCCGCACATCGGCCTTCAAACGGTGACGTGGCTGCTCGACGGCGAGATCCTGCACGACGACAGCCTCGGGTGTGAAGCGGTGGCGCG
>DATIFQ010000532.1:0-11347 GCA_035455185.1 Bryobacteraceae bacterium
ACCCTATTGAGGTCGCGATCAGGATTGAAAGCTTCGAAGTCAGCGCGCGCCGGCTTCGAGGTATCCGCCGGGTAATGGTGCGGCATGTCGTCCCAGGGCATGAACGTGCGATCACCGTTGCGCCACGTGACCCATTCACCGTCGCGCTCGGCCTTGATCGAAACAGCCGCGTCGAGATAATTCGGCGGCCGCCCCGTTAGTACCACCAGGATGCCGTCGAACGCGTACCGCCGCGCCAGTTTCTCGCTGGCCTCGGCAAACGCCTCGGTCTCGTACCAGATCTCGTGTGGCTTGTATCCGCCGTTCAGATTGTAGTGGCCGATCGAAAGCTGGCACATCACCGGTACACGATCCGGTTCCTGGTGCCGCATCGTCAGCGCGATTCGTTCCTTTCCGGTCATCGCGCTCTCAAAATACCCATCCCGCCAGACCGACGCAACTGCAACAATAGGGGGCATGGGTCCGTTCTGCGTTCGAGGGGTTCTTCTGGTCCTCCTGGCGGCATCCGTCGGCCCTATTCGGGGTTCGGACGGCGTCAGTGAGCACATGCTCGTCTCGACCGCGTGGCTCGCCGGTCATCTCGCCGACCCGTCCGTCGTCATCCTCCATGTCGGCTCGCAGGAAGACTACGCCGCCGGCCACATTCCCGGTGCGCGTCTTCTCCGGCTGGCCGACATCTCCGTCACCGGAGACGGCGGCCTGACACTCGAACTGCCGTCGGTGAGTCTTCTTCAGCAGGCCTTCGGCAAAGTTGGCATCTCCCACGACTCTCGCGTGATCGTCTACCCCGCGACGGAGTCCGTGCAGGCGGCGACTCGCGTGTGGTTCACGCTGGACTACCTCGGCTTGGGTGATCGAGCGTCGCTCCTCGATGGCGGTCTCCAGGCATGGCGCGCTTCCGGCAATCCGCTGAGCACGGATACGCCGGTGGTCGAAGCTGCCGAGGTCAAGACGCTGGCTCGACAAGGGCGGGTGGTCGACGCCGAATGGGTCCAGGCGCACCTGCGCGACACGGAAGTTGCGCTGCTCGACGCCCGTGCGGCGGAGTTTTATACCGGCGAGAACGCCGGAAGGATGCCCCGCGCCGGGCACATACCGGGCGCGCGAAATCTCCCTTTCACCAGCCTGTTTGATGAGAACCGTAAGCTGCTGTCGGCCGACTCGCTGCGAGAGCTCATGGGCGCCCGCGGCGTAACGCAGGGCAAGCTCATGGTGTCCTACTGCCACATCGGCCAGCAGGCCACGGTTCTCTACTTCGTCGCCCGCTACCTTGGCTTCGACGCCCGCCTCTACGACGGCTCCTTCCAGGACTGGAGCAACCGGCTTGCCTTCCCCATCGAGACCGGACCGTAGGGCCGCGTTCAGATTTTCAGGAACAGCTTCCGGCGGTACATCCAGAACAGGACCAGCCAGTACATCAACAACACCGCCGCACCCTGTAGAAAAGGCTCGAACGCTGGCCCGAAGACTCGGAACGGTTCAGGCCCCAAGTGAATGCGGAATGAATTGAAGAAAAAGTCGTCGAACAGGTGGGCGATCAGGTAGGACGCGATCGAGTTCACGCCGATCACCACCAGCGGAAAGGCCCACTTCTTGTATCCCTTCGCTTCAATTACCCAGCAGAACCCGGCCAATAACAGAAAGCAGGCCCCACCGCTGAAAAGTGTCCAGCTCGGCGTCCAGATGCGTTTCACCACCGGGCAGATCCCGGCGACGTGCAGCACAACACCCGCGGCGATACCTGCCGCACCCGCGATGAGAAGCTGCTTCATCGGAATTCGGGGCGCCGCCGCACGCAGCCAGCGTCCTGCGGCTAGCCCCAGAATCATTGTGCCGAGCGTTGGAATGAAGCTGAGCGTGAGGTACCCTCCAAAATTGGCGATAAACGGTTTCGTCCTAGGGAACAGGTTCAAAAACCATTGATCGAACGCAAGCCCAAGATTACTGTTCTTGTTCCAGTGCGCCGCGAAACCCGAGTAGTGATGCTGCCAGTCCGGCGGCACTCCCACGGCCTGATAGTCGAAGCCGGGACCCGGCACCGGATACAGCGCCCAGGCAAGCCAGTAGCCCGTCAGGATCGCCGCGAGCGCCCCCCATTGCCAGCGTGCCGGCCGGAACCCGAGCAAGAACAGAAACGGATAGCCCAGCCCGATCTGCGTCAGTGTGTCCTCGAACGTGAAGTTGGTCTGCGAGCTGTGCATGGAACGCAGGAAGATTCCCAGCGCGATCAGCAGCAGAGCTCTCCACACCGCGTGCCCGAACATCTTGCCGAACGTCCCGCCCTTCGCCATCCGGCTTGCAATCGAATAGGGCAGCGCCACGCCGACCAGAAAAGAAAATGATGGCTGGATCAGATCGTGCAGTGAGCATCCGGCCCACGCGACATGCGTCTGGTTATAGGCAAGGAAGCCCCAAAACCAGTTTCCGGGGAGGGCCTGTGCCACCCGCGCCAGGCGCAGCACCTCCGCCATCATCAGAAACATCACGAATCCGCGGTACGCGTCCACCGCGACATTGCGCGCCACTGGCTGTGCACTCGGCTGCAAGCGATACCCCCCGAGCGATCAACACTAACACAGATGCGCGCTCATGCGGAGTCAGGTACAGGATTGCAGCGCTCGGAACCCATTTCGCGTCGATCGGTTTGCATTCGCGGCTTGACTCCGCCAAGGGTTCGCTTCACTCCCGCCCCGGACTGGTCTCCCTCGCCTCCCCTCTCTTCACCTGCACCCTCCGCCGGCCCTTTGCCAACCGCTCCGATGCCTTCTGGCGCGCCGCGTCGCTGATCTGAATCCGGTTCACCACCTTCTTGGCCCCCGCCGACCTGGCCATCCGCGTCGCCGCGCCCTTCCGCTGCATCACGTTGGTCTTGCCCTCGATCGTCGCTACTCCGCCCTGCACTTTGACCGTGAAGTTGTCCGCCGCGCACTTCGAGCGAGCCAGTCTCTCGCGAATCGCCCTCTCCAGGTCCGCGTCAGATACCACCTTCGCGGACCCGCGTGGCTCCGGCGCCTTTGCGGATAGCGCGCATGCCGCCATCAGCACCGCCACCAGCGCTGCTACACGTTGTCGGAATCTCAATTTCGCTCTCCATGAACTAAGTGCGTTCGGGAGCTATAATTCGCACATGTCTGAGACGATTTTGGGGCGCCGGGCCTTCCTCCGTGGCGCCGGCACTGCCGCGCTGACCGCCGCCTCCTACTCACGCGTCCTCGGCGCGAATGACCGCATCGCCATGGGCGTCATCGGTCCCGGCGACCGCGGCCGCTACGTCATGGGTCTCTTCCAAAACAATGCGTCGATTGACGTCGTCGGGCTCGCGGACGTGTACGCCGTCCAGATCGACCTTGCCAAGCTGAAAGCGCCCAACGCCCGTTCCTTCAATGACTACCGCAAGTTGCTGGAAATGAAGGAGGTCGACATCGTTCTTATAGCCACACCGGATCACTGGCACTCCCGCACCGCCATCGATGCGCTCAACGCTGGCAAGGACGTCTACGTTGAGAAGCCCCTTACCCTAACCATCCAGGAGGGCCCGGAGATCGTCAAGGCCGCCCGTGTCAACGAGCGCATCTGCCAGGTCGGAATGCAACAGCGCTCCGGTGCACACTACCTTGAGGCCAAGCGGGAATACTTCGACACGGGCCGTCTCGGTAAGATCACCCTCGCCCGCACCTGGTGGCATGGAAATAGCTACCACCTTCGCACGGCTCCCGAGTCCCTCCGGACTCGGCCTTCCAACCTCGATTGGGCCCGGTTTCTCGGTCCGCTCAAGTGGCGCGACTACGACCCTCAGCAATATTGGAACTGGCGCGCCTACCTCGACTTCGGAGGCGGCCAGATCACCGATCTGTTCACCCACTGGATCGACGTCGTCCACATGCTGATGGGGCGGGACGTTCCCACCGCCGCTGTCGCGTCTGGCGGCGTCTACTGCTACAAAGACGGCCGCACCGCGCCCGACACCATCAACGTCCTGCTTGAATACGGCGGCGAGTTCACCGCCACTTTCGAGGCTACCCTCGTCCCCGGCATAACAGGCGAGGCGGTCGAAATCGCTGGCACCGAGGGACGTCTCTGGATCGACCGAAGCCGCTACGAATTCCACCCCGCCGGAAAGAATGCGCAGCCGGTCATCGTGAAGGCCTCTGAGACCGATATGACCCAGGACCACGTGAACAACTTCCTCGAATGCATCCGTTCCCGGAGGTTGCCCAACGGCGACGTCCTCATCGGTCACCGCTCCGCCCAGGCCTCGCACCTCGGCAACATCGCCTACCTCCAAAAACGCCGCCTGGCCTTCGACCCAATCCGCGAGGAGATCCTCCCGCTCTAGCCCAGGAGACAACTACTATGCCGCGTTGTGTCTTCGTGTCTCCGTGGTGTCTCCAGCGTTCCTCGCGGTTGGTCTGGAGGGTTATGCTACCTTGCTAGTGGGTTCGGAATCTGTTCGCTCTTTGTCTTGAAGCCGTTTGACTCTACGGTGGGCAGGAAAACCGGATCAGATCCTGAAACTGGAGGAGCCCCGGCTGTAGGTAAGGGCAACCATGCGGATCGCTGTCTCGGCCCTGGCGCTCACCTTTGCGGCCGCCATTCGCCTCGCTCCGCTCGGACCCCCGGAACCTCCGGTGACGTTCCAGAACGTCGCGGACAGCTCCGGAGTCGACTTCGTCCTGGATAATTTCGCCACGCCCAAAAAGCACCAGATCGAGACCATGATCTCGGGCGTCGCGGCGTTCGACTTTGACAACGATGGTTTGCTGGATCTCTATTTCGTAAACGGTGCTCGCATACCCGAGTTGGACAAATCCGCTCCCCGCTTCTGGAACCGGCTTTACCGGAATAAGGGCGGCGCGCGCTTCGAAGATGTGACCGAGCGCGCGGGGGTCAAAGGGATTGGCTACGGGATGGGGGTCGCCGCCGCGGATTACGATAACGATGGCTTCGTAGACCTCTACGTGGCTGGCGTCAACCGGAATCAGCTTCTCCACAACAACGGCGACGGCACGTTCACCGACCTCACCGAAAAGGCGGGTGTCTCCGGCACCCACCCGAAGTTCGGTAAGACCTGGGCGATTAGCGCCGGCTGGTTCGACTACGACAACGACGGCCACCTCGATCTTCTGGTCGTCAGTTACGTCAACTGGAGCCCCGAGATTGAACCGGAATGCCGCTCGGCCGGAATCCGAGCCTACTGCTCACCAAACAGTTACAGCGGCCAGCCGAATATCCTCTATCACAATAACGGCGATGGGACTTTTACTGACGTCTCCGACGCTTCCGGAATCGGCCGCCACATCGGCAAGGGGATGGCCGTCGCCTTCGCCGATGTGGATGCGGACGGATTCACCGATGCCTTCGTTTCGAATGACACCTACCGCAACTTTTTTTTTCATAACAACGGGGATGGCACGTTCCGCGAAACGGCTCTCCGGATGGGAGTCGCCTATAACGAAAACGGAAAGTCCATCGCGGGCATGGGCGCCGACTTTCGAGACCTCGATAACGACGGCCGCCCGGATATCTTTGTGGTGGCCATGGTCGGTGACACATTTCCCCTCTTTCTGAACCGGGGGAAGGACTTCGTTGACATCACAAGCCGCAGCGGTCTTGCCCGCCTGTGCGCGGGTTTCACCGCCTGGAGTAACGGGATCGCCGATTTCGACAACGACGGCTTCAAGGACCTCTTCACGACGAACTCGTCCATCCTCGACAATGCCGAAGAGATCGAACGCCTTCCCTCCAAGTTGCCGAATTCCATCTTTCGGAACCTGGGCGACAGGACGTTCGCCGATGTGAGTACCACTGCCGGCCCGACGTTTCGTGTACCCCAGTCGCATCGCGGCGCCGCGATAGGCGACCTCGACAACGACGGACGCCTGGACCTCGTCATCACAAGTCCGCAAGCCCGGCCGGAGATCTTCCTCAACCGGACTGCGAACCGGAATCACTGGCTGTCCGTAAAGCTCGTGGGCGTCAAGAGCAACAGGGACGGCCTCGGCGCGAGGGTCAAAGTCACGCTTCAGGGTGGAAAAGCGCTCTACAACCACGCCACGACCAGTGTCGGGTTGAGTTCCTCTTCCGACAAGCGCGTGCATTTTGGTTTAGGCGCGGAAACGGCTCTGGAGTCCGTGGAAGTACTCTGGCCGAGCGGTATTCGACAGACTCTAACCAACCTGAAGACTGATCAGATCCTGGAGATCCGGGAGAAGTAGGCGAGACGGGCTTGTCCCCCTCTCCAATCACCGCCACGCTGCGTTCACGAACGTCCGCTCGACACCATCCGCCTTAACGGTCAGCGTTCCCCTAATGGCGGTGGTCTCTCGAAACTCCGTCCGTAGCGCGTTGGTCGCCTCCACCAGCAGTAGGGAACCCAGCGCGACGAAGTCTTCGCCGCCATACAACCGTCGCAGCCGCGAGTGGAACGCCTTCACCAGCTCGGAGCTGAAGTCTGTGAGTTGTCGCACCGCGCGCTGCGGATCCTTCGCCATCACTGCGCGCAACGTCCCCGCCCTGCATCCCAACGTGATCAACGAGTCCACAAAGAGTGCGTCCGCCCACAGCAGGCTGATCAGCAATCGCGGGCTCCGCGCCACCGACACCGCGATGTCCTCCGCCTGCCGCGGACTGTAGTACCGGGCCGCCCGCTTCCGGCCCTCCGTCTCCAGCAACCGGTGCACGCGGGGCAGTTCCTTTCTCAATCGCTTCTCCGCGCGCGAGAAGAACTCCTCTCTCCACTCCCGGCTCATCACGTCGTAGCTGAAGTCGTGCTTCGGCCGGCACTCATAGATTTTGCTGCACTGGTACACCAGCAGTGGAAACGCCGCCCCCAGCGCTTCATACCGCTCCGCTTCCCGGAAGTAGACCAGAGGCAGCCAGCGCCGCATCGCTCTCTGCACCGCCCGTGACACCCGCGCGTAAGTGCGAAAGTACACATCCGACCTCTCATCCGGCGCGCCCAGCCACGCAGAGACCACCTCTCCCGGTACGGAGAGTGTCAGCGTGCTCTCCAACTCCGCCCCCGTCCGTTCTTCGCCCATCCGCGCCAGCCACTCGGCCGCCCCGCTCTCAAATTCGTACGCGCTCAAGACGTCCTCGAGGCGGCTCGCCGCGCTGGCCGTCGGCATCCGCCTTCGGTCCGTGTAGGACAGTGTGAAGTTCGCCTCGGAGTGCACCCTGCCGACCGACAGCCCGCCTGCCAGCGCCAGCGTGCTTTGGTAGGCGTTCTTGAGCACCAGCGTGCCCGTCCCGCCGGCGTGGTAGACCAGCAGCCTTCCTGAGTCATCACTTTCCACGTGCATCGCCGCAAACGCCTCCACTCGCGCTTCCCACTGCTTGCGGTCGAAGAACGGCAGATGAAGCTCGATGTGCGTTCGTTCGCGAAGAGCCCGCGCAACCGCCGCCTCGCGTACCTGCACATCCCGGCTCTCCCGCGTGAGGATCTCGGAGAAATCCCCGTCCAGCGCCGCCCGGTACAGCCGTAACCCCTCCTCGCTGAACGCGAACGAGCAGTCGAATAGGCTCGCCCCTTCCTCAGTCCGTTCAAACTGCACCGTGGCCTCCACGGTGTACCTGCGTCCCAGCGCCTCCATCGCCCGGCGGTAGATCTCGTCCCGAAGTCCGAGCACGGATGGAAGCGCCCCGGGCGCCAGAATCTGCGCGTAGCCGGCCGCCGCCTGCGCGCGGTGCGCACCGAGGATTGCGGCCGTGAGTTCATCTGCGCCCTCCGGTAGCGGCGTCTCCATCCGGACACCCGCTGTGACTCCGGCGCCGAGCCGGATCCCATCCGCGTTCCGCTTGATCACTTGAAGCCGCAGCCTCTGCTCCGCGTCGAGCGAGACCACCTGCCGGAAACTGCCGGCGAGCGCCATGTCGAGCGCGACTCCTGCGTTGGCGTCCACGCGCAGGCCGAGGTCGCCTTCGATCGCGCCGCGCGCCACTTCGCGCAACCAGTGAAAATCGAAGCCGAAACGCCGCGGAAGCGTGAATCGCATCGTCCACTCGCCGTCGCGTACGATGGGCCCGTCCGCCAGCTCGGAGTGGCGCACAACGAGTTTCGGATCGGTCATTAAGGGTCCTTTCAGCCGTTTGATTATACGGATCGGCTTCGGAAAAACACGTTGTCTGGGCGTGCAAAGGCGTCGCCAGCCTCGCGCAAACTGGCGGCTCGGAACCACTTACAGGCGGAAAGGGATTATTTCGCAGGCTTGTGAACGGCCCGCTCAGTCAGTCGCATTCCCTCGAGGTACGCGTTCACGTCGCCGAGCGACGCGAACAGGCCGACATACGAATCGCTGTAATACGACGGCGAGCGCCGCGTGCGCCGGAAGTCACGCTCGCGAAACAAATCCGAGCGCGCCACCACAGCCGCGCCCATCGGCTGATACTCGTGGCGCCCTTGCGCCCACGCCATCTCGCTGTCGACCCACAACGCAAATCCCATCCTTCTCCAATTGTTTACTATAAGAACCATGACCCGCCGATCTTTTTTCCCAACCGCCGCCATGATCCCCGCCCTCGCCGCCGGCGCCGCGCCGCTCAAGGGCCGCCTGAAACAATCCGCGACCCGTAGTTGTTTCAAGGGGATGCCGATCGAGGACGCCGCCCGGGAAGCTGCGCAGCTTGGCCTCAAGGGCCTCGACCTCATCGGTTCGAATGACTGGCCGGTGCTCAAGAAGTACGGGCTGATCTCGACCATGGCGCCGGGCGGCGGTACGATCGCCGACGGCATCAACAGGCGCGAAAATCATGCCAAAATCGAGCAGCAATTGCACGAAAATGTACAAAAAGCGCACGATTTCGGCCTGCCAAACGTCATTACGCTCTCGGGCAACCGCCGGGGCATGGCAGATGAGGAGGGCATCGACAACAGTGTCCTGCTGCTTAACAAAATCAAGGGCAGGGCCGAGGACCAGGGTGTCACCGTCTGCCTGGAACTTCTGAACAGCAAAGTGGACCACCCCGACTACCACTGCGACCACACCCGTTGGGGGGTCGAGGTCTGCAAGAGGGTGAACTCTCCCAGGGTCAAGCTCTTGTACGACATCTATCACATGCAGATCATGGAGGGCGATATCATCCGGACGATCCGCGACAACATCCAGTGGATCGGGCACTTCCACACGGCGGGCAACCCGGGGCGCCACGAGATCGACGCCTCGCAGGAGCTCAACTACCGCGCCATCGCGCAGGCCATCGTGGATCTCGGCTACACAGGCTACTTCGCACACGAGTACTCGCCCCTGCGGGACCCGCTGAAATCGCTGGCCGAGGCAATCGAAATCTGCGACGTGTAGCCGCTCAGGGCTTTCCGAATTTCAGGCGGACGGTCGTGAAACCGTAGGGCTTCAGGGGTAATTCGACGCGGTTGGCGCTCACGGCGGCCGGAGTAGCGCCGTCCTCGACGCCGTTCGTCAACGTGGCAGCGAGGAGCGGAAAAACAGGAGACGTGACGTGCGCCGTCCCCGGCTTTCCAGCGGTCTCCCGAAGGCGGAGGATGAAACCGTCGCCGTCCTCAGCTTCTTTAAACGCCGTGACTTGCGCGTGGGTCGGCTCGATCGTCAGGAACGAGCCGGACGCGGCGGCCATCACACGCTTCGCCGGCTTCAGACGGTTGTTGCCGAGATCGTAGACCGCATAAGCGAAGAGCGGCGAGCGTGTCTCCTGGTCGAAACGGGCAAGGGCGTCGTCGCCCAAATCCCTGCCGCTGGTGATCGCGTAGCGGAACGTGAACTCGCCGCCCTGCGCCGCCTTGTAGTTCGTGAACCAGTAGTTGTTCATCGCGTACGAAAGAACGTGTCCGTTGTTGACCGTGAGATGCTTCAGCCACAGCCCCCGGTTGATGTCCGCCAGTGTGATAAGCGGCGCATCGGGCGTGGCCCACGCGATGGTAATCCCCGCGTCCCCTGCGCGTACGAGATTCTGCGTGGTGAACCAGTCGCGGCACGCGCCGGGTAGCTGATCCTCATTCGGACGCACCCAAGCGTTCTGCACCTGGTAGGCAAGCTGGGGCGGCGAGACACGGAAGGGGAAGGCGAAGTAAACCGCCTCTTTGTCGCGCGTTTCGCGCTTTTCCAGACGGTTCACGATGTCCACGCGCTTGATGCCGTCATAGAGGCTGATCTCCGTGTCGATGACTGGAACGTTCTTAGCCTCGGCGTGTACGCGGATCCGTTTTCCATACGGCGTTCGGACGGACTCGACGATGCTCGCGTTCCGTGGCCCGCTCAGATCCAGGCGTGGGGCCGGAAGCGTCGCGAGGTCCTGAAGCATCCGGCTCCGCTCGCCGCCGGTGACATAGACAAGCTGATTCAGCTTGTACGGTGCAGCGGTATCGACGAGGTCGCGCCCGGTCTCTTTGTCCAGAAGTCCTGCGACGGCGCCGGTGGCCGGATCGAGGGTCAGCCGGTAGAAGGTTGATTCGAGTTGCCACTCCTGAGGCTGGGCCTCAGTGCCCGACGGAACCTTGCCTGCAATGTTGCGCACTGCGTAGGCCCGGTACCCAAGTCCCGGAACGTTCTCCGCGAGGAAACGCAGCTTGCGCCAGCCGTCCGTCTCGGAGACGACGTCCACGGCGACGGGCTTGCCGGTGACCATGTCGACGATCTCGCGGGAAGGCTCGATCTCCGCGGTTACCATGTCGGAGCGCGGCCACAGGTCGGGGTTGAACACGTAGAGCGTGGGCCCGTCGACGCTGATGTTCTGGACGAGGCGGTTGAAGGACCGGTAAAGAAGATCGGTCGTGGCCCAGTGCGCGCGCCACGCGTAGGCGCGCTTGTGCTCCCACTGGGCAGTGACGAAGCGGCGGCCCGGCTGGTTGACGCTGCTGTGAGCGCCCCAGGTGTGCTCATCGTAGAAGAGGAGGTTTTTCCAGGCGTCGCGGAACTCGGCGGCGGGGTAGACCTCATCAGGCCGGAAGGCGCTGGCTAGGGCGGCGGCCATCTCGGCAACGGGTAGCATACGCTGCGAGTCGCGGTTCATGGTGGTTTCGAGGGCTGTGGAACCGGCGCCGTCCTCCCAATAGGCGCCGGCATCGCCGCGATAGACGGGGAGTTTCCCGGCGAAGTTCCGGCTCAGGTAGTCGTAGTAGTCGCCGTCGGTAGCGGCGATGATCTTCGGGTACTCGAACGCCTCATTCCATTGCCTGATGGTTTCGACGTCACCGTGGCCTATGTCGGCGTTGTCTGTGTAGAGACCGTACAGCAGCACGGCGTCCACGGGGTAGTTCGCGCGGCGGTAACGTGCAAGGAACTGGGAGACGGAGCGGCGCAGGAGATCGACGGAAGGATTCTCGCCGGCGAGCCGGTAGAACTGGAGGTAAGACCGCGCGAACCACGTCAGCACGCGG
>DATIFQ010000533.1:0-5751 GCA_035455185.1 Bryobacteraceae bacterium
TTCTGCGGAGTCCTGTCCTCCAGTTTCGGGCTTGAACCGTCCGTGAGCATCCCCCCGAACCGCAGGTTTGCGCCGGAGCTCAACATCAGAAGGTGGCTGGTCTGCCATCCACCCACGATCGCGTTCAGCACCGGGTGCAGGTTGTTCAGATGCGCCCGTCCCTTGCCGAACGGAAGGTCATAGGAACCCGCGGCGCTTACGCGATGCCGGGGCATCGTTCCGGCGATGAAGGTGAACTTGTTGATGAACTGGTCGTCCGAGTTGAAGAACTCGTAGTTCTTCTCTTGGTTGTAGTTGTACGCGAACAGGAAGCTGCTGCCTCCGCTGTAGGACCTCTGCACGCGCAACTGTAGGGCCTTGTACCGGTTCAGCACCCCATCGCTGAATCGCTGCTCGATCGAGCCGTACTGCGGGTAGGGGCTGAGTAGCCTGCCGATGGTCACCGTCTTCAGATTGCGCAGCGAGCCGGGGAACTTCTCCCGCGTCAGGATCTGGTAGAACGGGTTCGGCACCGTGGCGTTCAAGGCCGCTTTATGCGTGTAGCTGAGGTTCGGATCCGTAAGGTTGAGCTGCTTTGTGTAGGGCAGGTCGTGGCCGAAGTTCATGAACCACGTCCCGTCGAAGTGGATCTGGTACGGCAACTGGCGTTGGATCGAGAAGTTCACGCGGTCGTTCACTCCTGTACGCATGTCCTGTTCGTAGAACCAGGCGGGGTCGCCGAGGTTCGTGTAGCGGCCCAGCGATTTTTCGAGCGGCATGATCAGCGGATAGTCCGACGGGAACGGATTACTCAGGCGAGCCTGAGGGATGCCGTTAATGGCCGGGGCCACATCGGTCCGCGCGCTGAAGCCGAACATCGGGAGGACGTTGCTCGCCAGCGTGTTCTGGATGAGCACGGGCGGAATGACGTAGCGGGCAAAGCCGGCGCGGAACGCCGTCTTGTCGTTGACCCGGATGGCAATACCTGCGCGTGGCATGAGCGTTAACTTCTGGGCTTCGTAGATGCCGCGGTTCGAACCGTCCGTGAACACCCAGGCGCCGTTCCAAATCGGCGTGCTCTGCCGGTACTGCAACACCGCATCCGGCAGCTTGGGAGCATTGTTCTGGAACTCGGGAATCGGGTTGGTGAGGTCCAGGTACCTGGAGAAGCGGTCGCGCTCGTCGTACGGCCCGCTTTCGTATTCGTACCGCAAGCCCAGGTTGATGGTGAGGCGCGGGTTAACCCGGATGTCGTCATGGACGAACAGCCCATAGTAATTCGCCCGGAAGTACTGGTAGGGGTAGGTCTGGGCGTTGGAGTTGTTGTCGATGGCGCCCAGCAGGAACGTGGCGAACCCACTGCCATTTTTCTTCAGGTCAGGCGACTGGAAGGTTTCCGCCGTGAAATGCTGGTAAGAGTAGAAATTCATCAGGTTCGGAAAGATCCCGTCGGCCTTGTGTTTCCGGTGCGCGAACCCGGTCTTCAAACTGTGTTTGCCCAAGACTTTGCGCAGACTGCCATCCCAGGTCCAGTGCCGCGGGTGCTGGATCCAGTAGCCTCCCTTGCCATAATTGCCGCCGGCCGAGATATACGGGTAGTAAACCGCCGGCATCTCGCCGATGTACGGCTTGTACCAGGGATTGTTCGGCCAGAACTCCGCCAGTCCCTCCTCGCCGATCATCGACCGCGGGGCGACGTAGTCGTCCTCGAGCGAGCCGTAACTCATGCGGAAATTGAAGACCGTGGTCGGGTTGAGCGTATAGACCATGTCCCCGGCTATGTTGCGATTGTTCATGGCTCCGCCGTTATCGTTCGGCATGGCGGCCGACTGCACGTAGTCGGTTTGATCCAGAGTCGTTTTCACACGCGAGAAGCGGAAGAATACCTTCCAGTTGTCCTGGATGTTCCAATCCACGCGTTCGGAAAAATTGAAATACTTCTGGGGCCATGAGTAGCCGATCTTGTAGTTATTCACGCCGGTGACATCGTCGCCGGGGCCGTTCGGCGCCCAGATGTCCTGCATGATGCGCTTCGCTGTGGGATCGATCCGGTCGGCCGGGATCCGGTTATCCGGGAACGCCGTGCGGCTGACTTTTCCGGTGGCCGTGTCGATCGTTGTGGTCCACGGGTCGTAGATGGTCATCACTCCGCCGTAAATACTCTTGGACTGCGAAAAGTCGCCCTGCCGCTCTAGATCGGTCGGCTGAGTCGAAATCCTGGTGTTCGGTTCCTGGCTGCGCCAGCCCTCATACGCGGTGAAGGTGAACAGCTTGTTCTTGATGATCGGGTTGCCGGCCGTTACACCCCAGATGTGGTTCCGCACCAGGTTGCGGGTGTTCGTGACCGAGTTCGTGCGCGCATTGAATTTGGGGTTGCGCCCGAAGTAGTACATCGTTCCGTGGATTTCGTTGGTGCCGGACTTCATGCCCACACTCATGATTCCGCCGCCGCTGTGCCCGAACTCCGCGTCCACGCTGTTCTGCTGCACGGAGAACTCCTGCACCGCGTCCATAGGCGGAGAGTAGGAGCCCTTGACGCCGATCTGGACCGGAGCGCCATCCACCGTGATGTCGTTCTTCATGGTCGTATTGCCGCCTACGTCGAGTTGGCTGGATGACCACATATAGAACGGGTTGCGGTGGGCCACGTCCCAATAGCGGTTCACCACCGCCGGGTCGAGCAGCGCCAGCGTAAATGGATTGCGTTGCATGATGGGCAGGTCGGTCAGCATCTTGCGATCGATCGTCAGCTCCATCGTGCTGGTGGTGAACTGAAGAGCGACTGCCGTGTCCACCACGCTAATGGTTTCCGTGACTGCGCCAGGCGTCAGCGTGGCGTTGACTGTGACGTCGCCGCGCACCTGCACCGGGATCTTGTCCGCTACAAACTTGTTGAATCCGTGCATCGTAACCGTGACCGAATACGATCCCGGCTCGACGAAATCAAATATGTACTGGCCGTTTCCGTCCGTCGGCCTGGCGGCTACGACTCCCGTGTTCTCGTTCTGAAGCGTAACGGTGGCTCCAACAACGATTGCCTGGCTGGAATCCGTTACGGTACCTTGCAAGCGGGCGCGGTAGTCCTGGGCGAAAACAAGCCCGGAGAGCGCGCCGAAAATCGTGCCAAACAGCAGAAGTCTTGGCACGAGACATCTCGCTGAAAGTCTCATCCCATACCCTCCCACTAAAGTCGGTTGGCTAGCGCTGTGAGGTAAACTGACCGCCGGGTTCAGGCAAGCTGCAACCCGACAAAACCGCCGGAACTGGAATTTCAATTCCTCAAATCCGGTGTCGGGCTAGTATACACCCAGGTATCAATATCTGGTCCTCTGAAGTTTGTTTTTTTCTGCGGATTGTCTTTGCCTTTTGCCAAGAGTCAACTGCGCCCTGTAGAGAAAATCCACACTCCTAGCCTCTTCTAGCCTGCCTCCGCCCATCCCCGCCCTGTACCCGACGGCCACCGGAAACGCACCGACGACCGTGAATCGATACGATTTCCGAGATAATCGGCGTCGAACGACGGGGCTGAGGTCTCATCCCCCCGTTCGGGGGGATGAGAGGTAACAGTCGGTTTAACGCCGCGCGGCCTGCGGTAAGATCTCTCGTCGATCCGCTACCACGCCTGGCTCTCCCGGTGAACTGAGGGCCGTTCTCCGGCTTTGTGCGCTAGGAAAGTGGGAGAACGGGTAGTCCGTGCTTTGTCTTCGATTCACTGCTTCCCACTCACGAGTTTCGCGAACTCCTCGAGCAGAGCGTACTTATTCTGCCACGTCGTGTATACGATCCCCTGTGCGTTGGGCGTCTTCTGAAGCTCTTCCAGCCAGCCACGCGGGTTGTCCAACGTATCAGCGTCATAGTACGCCCCCGCCATTGTCCGGAAACCAAGCTTTGAGAAGAACGGCAGGCTCAGCGCGCGCTTTTGGTAGTACCATGCGAGGATCCCCATCTCCTTCGGGACGTAGTTCCACGATCCCGTGAAGTCACCCTGCACCAGATAGTAGTTGCCGTGTGCATTGTGGTTCGGGTCCAGCATGTCCGACCAGACCCACACGTCCACTTTCGGGTTCACTTCCCGCAGCATCTGAAACTGTTTGGTCAAGCACTCGCCGAGCAGTTGCGCCATGTTCCGCCCGCGGCACGCCTCGCACGTACCTCCTTCGCGGATCTCATCCATGCTCAGCACGTAGCGCGGCGGCGCAACCGCGCCATGCATCTGCCGAGCCATCTCGCGCCAGATCTCGTGGATCTTCGGTTCCGCCATGCAAATTGTCGTCTGCCCGTCGTTGATCGAAAAACCGTGATAGTAACTGACACGCAGCCGCTCGTCGTCCTTGATTCGGCCCCCAACCACCAGCTTGAGCGCGGGGCCTTCGTGGTCGAATCGGAAGTTAAGGTCAGGATCGACCACCCACTCATAATCGCGGCCCTCTTTGTAAATCGTCCCGTCACCGTCGCTCCGGACCGTCACCGGGGTGCCCGGACGCCGCAGCACGTTGATGAGTCCCACCTCCTCCACGCGCACGCTGTCCACCCAGGCCTTTCCCGTTCGCGGACTTGCCGCGCCGATCGAGATCCGCACCTTGTCGTACCACAGGCTGTTGAACCCCCAGCGGACCTCGCGCCAGTCGGTTGTCGGCGGTATCCGAGCGTTCCAAGGTGTTAGGTTCCGGTTATCCGCCGTCCGCACGTCCAACCGGAAGGCGCCGCTGGTGAAAGGGCGCGTCTCCGGCAGACCTTCACTCTTGGCCCGGAACGTCACCCGGTAGCAGCGATACGGGCGCACCGCGACTTCGCACGTCCATGCGCCCTCTACCGCCGCACCGCTATCCGCCACCGGCACCTCAGGCACGATGCGCGCTTCGCCGCCCTTCGCGATGTACAGCGCATCTTTCACCGGCAGTCCCTCGGCCAAGTTGCGGTCGTGCGCCAGAATACTGCCTCCGTAACCGGCAGAAAAGATGTTCGGGATCATTTCCAGCCGGTACTCGCGGAAAATCTCCCTTACTTTCTGGAGACGCTCGAGGTAGTCGGGCGGCTTGAGGTCGATAGAATCGAGTCCCGCCGAGAACAGGACCCCGTTGAGGCCGTTCTCGGACGCGGTGCGGGCGATCTGCCGGATCTCCTCCACCTGCTGGTCCGACGTCAGCCGGCGTGAAATGTACACCCAGCGGTGAGGAAATACCTTCTCAGCGGGCCAGGCTACGGTGGCCCATAGCAATAGTGCGAACCAGTATTTGCTCATGCCAGCCGAATTATAACAACCCCGCTCCCTGCGCTCACTCTCGCGACCCATCAGGGTGTGCAACGAAGAGCAGCGAGAGAGGTTTTGTTGCTTCCGTTTCGCCAAGGGGGTAGGAGCTTACGCTTGGTTTCCCTACGTGGTTGTAAAGGAAGGGTTTCTGGAGCCACCCGCCGGGCTTGAACCGGCGACCTGCTGATTACGAAGCCAGGGCTGTCAAGTCTGGCGTGTGATTTTGTTTCTCGATTTCCCTTTGATTCTGCGGTGGTTGTGGATGCGTTGGGCACTCGGGCGCACAGCCGCAAATTGGTGAGATTTCGGGCGAGTTGCTGACAAAACTGCTGACAAAAACCGGGGCTGACTATTGCGGGCGATGCTGGCGAATGGACTCCAGAATCTGGTCGAGCGTCAGGTCCTTTTGACACTGCTCGCGAACCCGAGTGTAATCGCCGGTTCCAGAGCGGTTCAGGCGCAGGAACCGGGCCAGGCCATCGGGGCCGAGCTCGCGCATCAATACGCCAAGAGCATGCCGC
>DATIFQ010000534.1:0-8886 GCA_035455185.1 Bryobacteraceae bacterium
ACTGCCGCAGTACACGGACGGAAACATCTTCCGGGCACGGGACGGCAGCGTAATTGTGCCGTTTGTCTCCACGTGGCGTCTGCGGCGCAACGCGGAAGGATTCGACCGGGATGCAAAGGTGATCTGCCGACTGCCGGATGCGGCGGAGATCCGGCATGTCTATGCCGCCTCGGTCGATCTCGGCACCGTGGTCAAGGTTACGCCGGCGCGAGACGGGGACGCCATCGAGATCACGGTCCCGCGGCACGGCAAGGCGACGATGCTCGTGCTGGTGAAGCAGCCGGACGAGGCTCTGGAAGCGGCCGTCCAAGGGCGGTGAACCTCAGAGTAAGAATCCGAGGGGAGCTATTGTAAAGTGAAAAGCAATGCGACGGGAAGCCGACTTTCTGAAAGACGACGAGGGAGTGCTCGTCTACATCGCCAAGAAGCTACGAGAGGCGAAGGCGCTCGAGGAGCTGCTGACGAACTCATCAGTCGATTACGTGGTGGAAGTGGACCAGTACGTCGGCGGTTTCCTCTTCCGGACCGCCCGGGCCGGCGCATTCTTCTATGTCCGGGCGGATACGGAGACTCTCACTCGGGAACTGCTGGCCCGAAACGGCTACCGTCCTTACGAACCGCTGGAGTGAACCGTTACTGGGCCGGCTTGGGATTAAAGACCGGGAACGTAATGATGTTGCTGACGAAGAGGTCCTGGGCGATCGTCAACTGGGTCCGCGGATTCGTCGGGATATCGGTATTCAACTCCAGGTGCACCTCATACACTCCCACCATCCCCGGCCGGACTCCGGCGAAGAGCACGTTGGCAGTCTTGCCGCCCGCGAGGGAGGAGACGAACTCCTCCGGCTCGTTCAGAACCGGGCCGGAGTACTTCTGACCCGTGTGCAGCGCCTGCCGGGCATCGTCGGGCGTTATCAGGCCGAGGCCGGTGGCGAAGACGATGATTGTCTCGCCCGGTAGCGCGGGGTTCTGGTCGGTGACAAGACTGCCGGCGATGTTGGCGCAGCACAGCGCTTCGTTCGTAGGCGTCAGGATGACGGCCGAATTGTCGGTCGTCTTGGCCGAGAACTTGATTCCGTTGCCTTCCACTCCGGGGATCCTGGCGCGCAGGCGAATCCAGGTGTACACCCCGGCAGCGAACGCTTCCACCTTTGGGTCGGCGTTGATTTCCGCAATGAGCCCGTCACGGATGTTGGCCGTTGTGTCGTCCGTCTTAACCGTGTACTTGTACTCGCGATCCTCGATCACCACGGTGGCGACGTCACCAGCCTTCGCGGTGCCCGCGATCTGGACGGTTCCCGTAGCATTGCTGCTGAAGTGCTGCATGACGGCGGGCCGCGGATCGATGTCTCCGCCGTACGTGAAGATGCCGGGATTCTGTCTGATAATCGGAACTGCCACGGGGTTGGTAGCCGTGACGCGACCGTCAGGCCAGACGGTGCGCACATATGCGTTCAAACTCGTTCTGTCAAGGACCTCCCACGGAATCTGTGCGTTGACTTGGGTGGGTGACACATAGAGGAGGGGCGCGCGGATGCCGTCAAAGTAAACTTCCACGCCGCCGAGACTCAGCGGCAGGTTGTCCGCGTCACCCGGGGCGACGACCGCTTCGGCCGCGAGTCGTTCGCCAAGGATGCTGACGAGCGTGCCGGGGGCGATCTTTGCGGCGTCCTGCCCCCCGGCAAGCTGCGCCCCGGCCGTAGTAGCCGTAACTTTCGCATTGTCCGACAACTTAGTCGAGTAGATGATTCCGTTGCCGGCCGATCCCTCAGTGCGAGCGGTCAGAATGATAGCGTTGAACACGATGTTCGGCGTTGCATGGACGTTCGGATCTCCGTCACCGGCGTTGATCGCCTCGACAAGCCGGTTCACGATGTTCGCGAAAGAGTCCTCTTTAATGAGCTTGTACTTGTATTCTTTGTCTTTGACGGTGATGGTGATCTCGTCATTCTCCTGGAGGGTACCGGAGAACGTGATCCCACCGACGGCGTAGACCTTAAGGCCGGCAGCGTTACGAACGCCGGCATACGGTATTACCGGCTCAGCGAGAGTAAAGACCATGATGCGCCGGTTGAAAGGATCGGTGACGAAGAGGTTCGTACCGTCCCAAGCGAGCGACATGGGCGTGCGGAGAGAATCGGAACTGGACCGGCGCAGGGGGTCGGCGCTGTCGGAGGCGGAGTTGAATTCCGCGGTGAACTGGCCGAGTACGGTGTCCGCACTCTGGCCGCTGCTGATAGGCACGCTGTTGTAGACGAGGACGCGATCGTTGCCGCCGTCGGCAATAAACAGACGCTGGCCATCGGAGAGCGCGTAGCGGGGAAAACTCAGCGTCGCACCGCACAGGGGAGGATAGGTGTCATTGCCGTTTGCGTCCTCGCCGTTTGGGGTGCAGAGGGCCCTGACGTTATTGAAGATTGCGCTGGTCATGTCCGGCTGGCCGATGGCGATGTCGGCGGGCGCCTGGTTCGAAGCGGGGATCGAATTCCAGATCACGACCCGGTTGTGTCCGAGGTCGGTGACGTAGAGCCGGACACCGTCCGACGTCACGGAGACCGGATTCAGCAGGGTCTCCGGCTTGACGTTCAGGTCCGCCTTGGTCAGATCGACCTCGACGAACGTAGTGAAGTTGGGCTGGCCGAGCACGGTGTCGGCGGGCTGGCCGTTCGACGACGGGATTGCGTTCCAGATCAGGACCCGGTGGTTCTGCGTGTCTGCGACGAACAACTTGCCGTTCTGTATCCAGACTCCCTGGGGCCCTCGGAGGGAACTCGCGGTTGGGGGCCGTGGCGCGGCGTTCGACGTAAGATTAGGCTGGCCAAGCACCAAATCCGCAGGAGCGCCGTTGGTGGTTGGAATCGATCGCCAGATGAGAACGCGGTTGTTGTCCGTGTCCGCGACCGCGAGTACGGTTCCATCCGTGGCCACCGCGGTGGGCAATCGCATACCGGTTTCGGAGAGGCCGACGTCAATCTTGGTGAAATCCGTCTGACCGAGCACAACCGACGCCGATCCAACGCAAACCGGGCACCGTTGCGTGTAATCCAGCGAAGCGGTCGGGGCCGGCAGCATTGTTGACAGATTCCGGTAGATGAGGACCCGGTTGTTGATGGGGCCAGCGCCGACGCGGTTGGAATCGGCGACGACCAGCAGGTCGTTCGCATAAGCAAGACCGCTGGCCGCGCCCACGACCTGCTGGCTGCCGGCCGGCTCCTGGGCGGTAAAGGTCGGCTGGCCAATGACAAGGCGGGCCGCCTGTCCAGTTCGAAAATCGGCGGCAAGCGAGAGGCTAACCGTCAGAAGAAAAAGCGCAAGACTCCTCATGATAGAAACGCGGATGTACCGAGTTTTCAGTATAGCAGGAGCGGGACCGCGCCTTTTCTGCATGGGCACCGACTACCCGAGGACATCCGCTCCCCCGGGGCCGGATGCAATCTCTCGGGCGTTGGACGAATGGTGTGCTTGGTTGGTTTCTTGAATCCACGGGCCGGCCCGGAACCCAGCGATGCCGTCTCTGTTCCGGGGTTTTGGGAAGCTGTTGAAAAACCTAGCGTGTAGCTACAGCTTTCGGCCGAGGATCGCATAGTCCAAGCCGCCGAAGAAGGCCTCCCGGAATTCGGCGGGGAGGGTTTCCAGGGAGGGCATCGTGTCGGCGGCGGGCGAGAGGTGGCGAATTTCGATGTCTCCGAGACCGAACTCCTCCATATAGAAACGCAGCAAGGGCGACGGCACGGGCCGTGTGTGCGTGGGGTCGAGATAGAAGTGCGTCGCGAAGATGGCAAGGCACTCCGGGTTGGGAGTCTCGATCGCCAGCAGCCCGTTCCGGGCGAGCCGCGACGCCGCCAGCCGCACGAACTCCGGAATGCGATCGGGCCGGAAATGCTCGACAACCTGCGCACAGAAGATTCCGTCGAGCGACCCCTCGGGCAGCCCGGCGAGGTACGCAAAGATGTCGGCGGTTTCGGCGTTGAGCCCCTTTTCCCGGCAGATCGCGATCTGCTCCTCGCTCGAGTCGATTCCGCGGGCGCTGGCTCCTGCCTCCCGCATCAACTCGAGGAACTCCCCCCGGCCGCAACCGACGTCCAGCACCTCACCCAAATCTTGAAACAGGGGAACGTAGAAGCGCTGCTTTCCGCGGACGCTCTCTTCGGTGCCCCGAAAGCGGAAGGCGAAAGGAGCGTAGTCGAACGCGGGCGATGCCGGCGCGGCTTGAATCGGGCTCGCGGGCGCGGCAGGCGGGGTCGCGGCGACACGCTGCCGCACAACCCTCAGCTCGTTGTGGATGAGTCGATCGTATTCGGTCCGGATCTTCTCCATGTCCGCCCAAAGTTTCCGCTGGATCTCCGTGCCGGAACGATTCAGGGCGCCCTCGAAGTCGGAGTGCTGCGCCCGCAACAAGTCGCGGAAGTTGGACTCCATCAGCGTGACGCGATGCTGGAAGGCGGACTGCAGATCCGCCACGCCACGCAGGAATTGCACCTCATTGATGGAGAGCTTTCGTTCCCACTCCTGGCGCCACTCGATCCAGTGAGAGCGGATATCCTTCAGCTCCCGCGCTTCCTGAATAGCCTCCTCGGCCCGCGCGCGGGTTACCGCATCGGATTCGGCAAGCCGGACGAGCGCCCGGTTGTAGTCATTGAGGGTTTCAAGGAGCGCTTCAATGGTGTAGATCAGGGCGCGGTTGAATTCGACCTGTTCGCGGACGTGCCAGTCGAGCAGGCGGGCGACGAACCTCTTGGCTGACTGGACGAGGGTATTCACCACGCCGGGCGCTCGCGGATTGACCGTTCCGATGGCGGCGACTTTTGCCTCGGCCGCATCGCGAGCGTGAACGAGGGGCAGGAGATCGGGCAGCGCCACGTCGCCGGGTGCCGCAGTGCGCGGGTAGCGCGCTAGCACGCGCTCCCGAATCCCGCGGATTACCTCCGCGAGTTCTTCGGCCTTCAAGGCTCCCGGGCTATCGTCGACGGCCACGGGACTTGCTCCAGCTTGCTGTCACCTTGGAATTGATGCCGCCACGCGGGGTGAACTCACCAATGACCGTCGCGGAGACTGGCTTGCAGGCGGCGACGACGTCCCGCAAGAAGCGGTTGACGACATTCTCGTAGAAGATGCCGAGGTTGCGGTACGTGAGCTCGTACATCTTGAGCGACTTCAGCTCCAGGCAGAGCTTGTCGGGGACGTAGCGGATGGTAAGTTTGCCGAAATCCGGCAAGCCGGTTTTCGGGCAGACCGAAGTGAACTCGGGAATCACAATCTCGATCTCGTAGCCGGGGAATTGGTTGGGAAACGTCTCGATCTCGGGCAATTGGGCGTCAAGCCCGGCCCGTGCGTGTTCGTCGGTGTAGCGTTTCTTCATTGGAGAAGCAGCGTCCTTGCCAGCAGCTCGAGGAAGAGACCGACGTCGGTGATGACGCCGATGGCCTGGCCGGTGCCGCGATCGCTGACTTTGGTGGCCACGGCTGGATTGATGTCCACGCAGACAATCTTGACCCAGCTCGGAGACATGTTGCCGACGGCGATCGAGTGCAGCATCGATCCGAGGCAAAGCACCAGGCCGGCGCCCTTGATGTGTTGGGCGTAGGCGTCCTGGGCCTCGTTCATGTCCGTGATGGTCTCGGGGAGCGGCCCGTCATCGCGGAGGCTTCCGGCAAGGACGAACGGTGTACCGGTCTTGACACACTCGTAGAGAACGCCGCTGGTGAGCTTGCCCGATTCGACCGCCTGCCGGATGCCGCCCGCATGGTAGATGGCGTTGATGGCCCGCATGTGGTTGCGGTGGCCGTGCTCGGCCTGCCGGCCGTCGCTCTGCCGGACTCCGAGCGAAGTGCCGTAGAGAGCCGCCTCAACATCGTGAACGCCGAGGGCATTCCCGCTGAGCAGAGCATGCACGTAGCCCGCGCGGATCAGCGCAGCCAGGGGCGTGGCGCCTCCGGTGTGGACCGTGACGGGGCCGGCGACTACGACCACCTTCTGCTTCTGCTCCACAGTGTGACGGATGAGGGCGGCGGTCTGACGCACCGCCGTCTCCACCTGGCGCTCGGAAGAGATGCCATTGGTCATGAAGGCGAACGAGAGCCGGTCACGTTCCTTGGATTCCGGGAGTACACGGATGCCGCGCATTCCGCACACGGCCTGGTCGCCGGCCTGAATGTCGCGCAGACGCCGACAGAACGCCCGGCCGTCCTTGACGACGATCAGAGCGTCCATGCGCTGTTCTTCGACCGGGACCCATTCCTGATTGAGGCGAACGAGCGTCCGGTGGTTGGTAGTGGAGTAGAAGTCCTCTGGGGCGCAACGGTCGCGCTCGATGACGCGGAGCAACACGTCGCCGGACTCAGCGGGGGAGCACCCCAGGTCCATCAGTTGGGCGAGCAGGCGATCCATCGCCTCGCGCGTCGGCGCCTCGATTCTCAAGCGGAGGAACGAGGGGTCTTCGTTGGTGCGCCCGATACGGAACTGGTCGACTTCAAAGCGGCCGTCGCACTCAACGACCTTGTCGAAGATCTCCTCCATCACGTGGGAGTCGATCAGGTGCCCCTGGGCTTCCACGACCTCCTGGAAGGGAAATACGGTGCCGGAACTCATTGGGATCGAATACCAGTCTAGCGAATCTCACTCAGAGGCCGCGTTAGTTTTCTCCTCGCAGCGGAGACTGCTTTTCCACCAGTGTCATACCGACGGCTGCGAGAAATCCAGCACATCCAGCACAGCTGTTTCCACGCGTTGGAGAACGGGCTTCCCGATGCGGGTCAGAGGTCCCTCGACGAGACGCCGGTTGTCGATCGCCCTGAGTTGATCGATCAGCAGGTCCGATTCAAGATGAAGCTTGCCCGACGGTGAAAGCCGCACTCGGAGAGGTTCTGCATCGTCTACCAACTGGGTTGTGAGCGGAATGACCAGCGTCGATGGATGTCCAGCGTCAAGCAACGCCTGAGCCTGGATCACTAGAACGGGCCGGGTCTCGCCGGGCTCCGTACCTTTCCCTGGATTCAGGTCGGCTAGCCAAATCTCGCCGCGCCTAAGCATCAGGCTCCCGCTCGATTGCTGCAAACTCGGCGTTGACCTTCAAGCTCTCGGCGCGAACCCTTCTGGACACATCGGCCAGGCGCTTCGCGCGGAGTTCCTTGTTGACACGGTGGTTCATCCGATCGAGAGCCGTTCGGACGTAAGCCGCTCTGGTCATGCGGAGTTCCATGGCGCACTTCCCGCTCCTCTCAAGCAGGTCTTCCGATAGTTTCAGGGAAATACTCTTCATGGGATATATTGCCAGTATATCATCTTGAGATATCTCGGCCTGCCACGGCGCGGAGAGAGCGCGTCATCCTCTTCGCGCTTCTGCCGCCCGCTTCTCGTAGATCGCCTTGCCACGCTGGAACGCTTCGATCGAGGCTTCCTGATCCGCGGGACGCGCAAACTTCGCCTCAGTTTTTAGCCAATGGATCGAATTGTCGAGGTAGCGGATGTAGTATTGCGCGTCGTCCCAGTTCCGGTTAGGCTCACTGTCGCGGATTACGTAGACCGGCGAGGTGTGGGCGAAGACGGTCTCGGGACGCCGGTGACCGTAGTAATTGCTGACCAGCGTGCCGTCGTCCGAGTGCACCTTCGAGAACTGAATGCCGCGGTTGCGGTAGGGATCGATGTCTTCGAGCACGCGGGCTGCAAGCCAGCAGCTCTTCGAGAACGGATGCTCGAGATGGATCTCCGCTCTGTTTCTCGATCCGCCCGGCCTCGCCTGGCCGATTACCTGTCCGTTCGAGACAATTTCCAGATGCGTGTACGGGATCTGCGACTCCGCCGTGGCGTGTATCCGCAGCGCCTTGTCTTTTCGCGAGCTGAGTTGGAGTGCCGCACCGGGTTCGCGTCCGTTCACGCTGAAGGACAGAATCGGGCTGTTGCTGATGAAGGTGCGGCCGGCCTTCAGCGCCGCAATCCAGTTGTCGTATGTGAAGTCGCCGTCGATTCGAGCGAAAACGCGATTCGCGCCGACGGTAACGAACGTTGTCATTTTGTCCGTACCGGCTGTCGGGGTCAGCCGGAATCCGCAATTCAAATAGCGATACCAGAGCCGTAACCCGTGGTTGGATTCGAGCTCCGGCACGACGCTCTTCATGAAGATCGGGAAGTCGCGCGGGTCGAGAACCGATAGGATCTCGAGGCCGTCCAGCTTCTCCATGGCCACGTCGAGCGGGTTCTCCACACCGGGCCAGCTCGGGAAATGGGCCCACGTGACATAGCCGCCCTGCGCGTGAGCTTTGTCGCAGACGTCGAGGTGGAGCGGATAGTGATACGGCTGCACCGTCTTCACGGGCTCGACCAACTTCTTCAGGTTGAGCAAGCACATATGACCGAGCTCGTGGTTGCGGAACTCCTGCGTCACATAGACGATGTGGCGGCCGCTGGAATTGGCGTTGGGCTTGCCCTCGAACTGATCCACATCGGGGGTGAAGTCCCCGGTGAGAATGTTAGCGACGTTGAGATCCTCGGCGTCCATCTCCATGCGGCAGGTCTTCGGCGCGATAAAGTGGATGTGGACGTCGCCGCTATACCAGCCGCGGCGGGCGAGTTCGGACCAGCGCGACAATCCGATGGTGAAACTGCCATCCTTGAGCGCCTCAGCGGTGATTTCTCCCTCCGCTATCCCGTATTCGTAGCCCTTGATGACCTGGTACTTGAGGGGCAGCATGCGGGGATCGACTTCGAACCCGCCATTCACATAGGCAAAGCGACGCGCTTGAAAGCGAACGTCGCCTTCATGCGCGTCCTCGCCAAGTTTCTCGGGATGGCCGGCCGGCACGACTTCCCTACCCTGCGAATCAAGCAACCTCACGCGCGCGACTAGCGGCTGTCCCGAGCGAGCCTCCACCACACGGCATCGGACCGGAC
>DATIFQ010000535.1:0-7677 GCA_035455185.1 Bryobacteraceae bacterium
GAAGAATTCACCGGCCTCGAATTCCTCCTGGTCCTCCCAGAAATACTCGCGCCGGTCCACGACGCGTCCGTTCCTCAGGTGGAAGACGTTCACCGCTACCAGCGGCGGTTCGGCATGATAGCCGAAGATGTCCGCGTCGTCGCCTTCGGCCGACGCCATCTTCTGCCTCTGCTGCAACTCCTCCACCGTCCCGAGCAGGTCGCGCAGTCCGGCTGCCTCCTCGAATCGCATTTCCTCGGACGCATCCTCCATTCGATCCCGGATGCCAGCCGCCAGGTCCCTGTGGCGCCCCTCCAGGAACAGTCTCACGTCCTGGACAGCTCGCGCATACGCTTCATCCGTCGTCAGGCCCTCGACGCACGGGCCGAGGCACCGGTGGATGTGGTACTGGAGACACGGCTGCGCGTGGCGGCGCGTGAGATCGACCTTGCAGGACGGTACCAGGAAATGGCGGTGGATGAAATGAACCAGGCGGTGTGCGAGGTTTCCGGGGAAGTACGGACCGAAATAGGTAGAGCCGTCCTTGCGCAACCGCCGTGTCACGTACACACGGGGGTATTTCTCGCCGGTCAGTTTGATGTAAGGGTACGTCTTGTCGTCGCGCAACAGGACGTTGAAGCGCGGCTTCCACTGCTTGATCAGGTTATTTTCGAGCGCCAGCGCCTCTTTTTCGTTATCGACCAGGATGTAGTCGATGTCACGCGCCTCCCCGAGCAGACTCCCGGTTTTAGCGTCCCCAAGCCGGTCGTCGGAGAAGTAGCTCCTGACCCGCGACCGCAAGCTCTTCGCCTTGCCGACGTAAAGCACCGTTCCATGCGCATCCTTGTACAGGTACACCCCGGGCGCCGTGGGTAGTTGCGAAGCTTTTTCTCGAAGATCCATCGGCGGCTATACTTTAATTGTGCCACCACGCCGCCTCCTGCCCGCCGCTGTCCTGGCGCTCGCAGGGGCGCTTTTCGCCCAGCAGGAGAAGCAGGCGCCGCCTCCCACGGAACCGCCTGAGGAAGACGAAGCCCTCGTCGAGAAAGAATACGCGTTCAACCCCATCCAGGCCGCCAAGGAGCTGAAGATCGGCGACTTCTACTTTAAGAAGGGGAGTTACCCGGCTGCGATCGGACGCTACAAAGAGGCCCTAAAGTGGAACCCGGGATTCGCGGATGCGTGGCGGCGGATTGGAGACGCCCAAGAGAAGCGCAAGGACGTCGCTGCGGCTCGGGAAGCCTGGGCCAAGTATCTGGAACTCGAACCCGAAGGGAAGTACGCCTCCGAAATCCGCAAGAAACTACCCGGCAAGCCGTAGTTTCTTCTCCTGCCTCCGCATCGCCGACAGAATCCGCCGGAACCCGCGTTCCCAATTGGGAAACAAGTCCACATATTGGATTTCCCGCCTGATCATCCAGGGCACTTTGCAGTCCTCGATCCGCACGGGAATGAAGTAGACGCGGTCCAACGGCATGCGCTCCGCGCAGTCGAGCGCGTAACGCAGCTCCGCCTGAAATTGGCCGCGTTTTTGTAGCGATTTGTGCGAAAAACACGCCAAAAAGTGGTCGGAAAGCTCGATTGCGTGCTCAATGGCGCGCGGCCAGTTCTGTCCCGGCAGGAGTTTCTTCCGGTCGAGCCACGGGTCGAAGCCGTGGTTTTGGAAATCCTGGAATAGCCGCTCCGCCGCCGCCCCATCCTCCTGCACATACGCCAGAAAAACCCTTGGCGCGGCGGTTGCGACGAACTCGAACTCGCCTCCGGTCCGCCGCCGGAACGTCCCCAGCCCATCGATCTCCACCGGCCGGCCATCGTCAAGGCAGCGACGGACAATCCGTGCTACCTGCTCAGCGGTCTTTTCCACGGCTTGGATCCTTCCGATGTTGGGGTTCGAACTCGAACGCCGGCATCTCACCGGGTTTGAATTCGCCCAAACCCGGCAGCACGGCGGACTTGCCCCGACGCAACCGGCGCAAAATATCGTGGACGATTCTGTCCAGTTCGTCGGCGGCAACGGCCTTCGACACCCGCGTTTGTCTAGCCAGCCGCGCGGCCAAGTCGGTCTTCTTCATGCCGACTCCATGCTAGCAGCGGACTCCGCGGAGACTCCGCGAAACGGCGAGTCAGCCGCAGGTCCTCACATCCGTGCAAATCTTTGATTCGTTGATGGATATCTCACTCAGCCCGAATTTCTTCCCAGATCTGTGACTGAACTCCCTTGCCGGGCGTGCTCTACTGTAAGGGGAATTCGTCATGATCGCTCGCCGACAGCTCCTGAAATCCGCCGCGGGTGCAGCCGCTCCGCTGCTTGCGCGGCAGCCATCCCGTCCGCACAACGTCCTTCTCCTCATTGCAGACGACCTCGGCCTTCACACCGTGGAATACGGAGACCGAACGGCAAAGACCCCGAACCTGGATCGTCTCGCCCGCGACGGAGTCCGCTTTACGAACGCCTACTGCACCACTGCCTCGTGCAGCGCCTGCCGCTCCGTGATCATGAGCGGTCTGCACAACCACGCCAACGGGCAGTACGGCCACGCCCATGACTTCCACAATCAGTCTTACTTGCCCTTCGTGCGCCCGCTCGCCCGCGTGCTCAAGGACGCCGGGCACCGCGTCGGGTTGATCGGCAAACTGCACGTGAACCCGGCGTCAGCCTTTCCGTGGGACTTCAGCGCTCCGGGCAACCAGCGCGGCGTTCACGAAATGGCGCAGGCGGCCAAGCGGTTCATCCAGGCCTCGGCCGGTAAGCCGTGGTATCTTCATGTCGGTTTCGGCGATCCGCACCGTGCTGCCGTTGGTTTTGGCAACCAACCCCATCCTGGCGTCACGCCGAATCCCTTCGACCCCGCGAAGGTTTCCGTGCCGTCTTTTCTTCCCGACAACCCCGAGACAAGGCGGGAGATCGCCGAGTACTACCAGGCAGCCAACCGGCTCGACCAAGGCGTCGGCTTCATGCTCGACGTCCTCCGAGAGACCGGCGAACTCGACAACACGCTCGTCATGTTCTTCAGCGACAATGGCATGGCGTTTCCCAACGCGAAGACGAATACCTACGACGCCGGCATACACATGCCTCTGATCGTACGATCGCCCGCCCAGCAGCGGCGCGGCCTGGTCAACAACGCGATGATCAGCTTTGTGGACCTCTTCCCCACCGTAGTCGAGTGGTGCGGTGCAAGGGCGCCGGACTATCCCGTCCACGGGCGCAGCTTCCTGCCCATTCTCGAGCAGGAGAATCCGTCAGGTTGGGACCGCATCTACTTCTCCCACACCTTCCACGAGTTGACCATGTACTACCCGATGCGCGGAATGAGGACCAGGCAGTACAAGTACATCCGCAATCTCTACCCGGAGCTGACCTACCCCCATTCCACCGACCTGTGGGCGTCGGCGACGTGGCAGAGCGTTCTGAAACAGGGGAGGAAGGGCAAACTCGGCAAGAGGGAGATCACGCGGTATCTACACCGGCCAGGCGAGGAGCTTTACGACGTCGTCAAGGATCCCGACGAGGTGGTAGACCTGGCCGCCGATCCCGGACACCGGAGCGTGCTCGAAAACATGCGCGCCGAGGTCGGCGAATTCCGCCGCCGCACCAACGACCCCTGGCTTCTCAACGACGCCTATCTCGAGGGCCAGCGCGGCCTTTGATCCGCCTTACTATTCTCTGACGATCAGCCGGTGCAAGATCCTCCCGTGGAGGAGACTGCCCTCGTCGGCAACGAGAAAAAGTTGGAGCGTTCGCTCGATCCAGGAACCCTCCTGCAACACCAACGACGGCTCCTGGGCGCTCACCGGAACGTCGAATACCATTGTCTTCTTGAAGGAGCCGCCTGACGGGCCGCTGGTGATCTCGTATGGGTCTTTCGCGTCCGGACTCACAAGCTCCCATTCCGCCTGAGTGAAGCGGTCATACCGGTTGCCCGCGACATCCAACACGTAACCGGTCAGGTCCCGCGGCTTAAACTTGGGGCTCGGTTTCGCGGTCGTCACCCGGACCGTCACTGCATAGAACATCCCCTCCGCCACCAGTTCCCTTGGGGGGTTGCCGATCGTTTTTCTCCGCTGGACCCGGATAACCGAACCTCCGAGCGAACACTCCATGTCGAAGCCGCAGAACTTCTGCTCTTCACCGGCCAACATCATCCGGTTCCCGCTGGGTACGGAAAAAGCCAGTAGTACGACGAGATAGACCCCGATCCCCGCAAGCAACCACTTCAAAACTTCGACGGCTTGCTTATACCGGTTGCGCTTCCAGGCCTGGTAAATCAGAAGTACTGCGTAGCTGCCGCCCATCACCAGCACCATCATCAATGCCAGTCCCATCGCGAATCTCCTGAGTTTACCTGCCGCCCTTGCTTGCTTCCGCGGGCTTTCCGCTCGTCCGGCCTTGACCGTAAAGAATCTTGCCCGGCCGGGCGCCTGTGTGCCGTCCCCGCTCGAGCACGACCTCGCCGTTCACGAGCACGTACTCGATTCCGCTGGAGTACTGGTGCGGTTTTTCGAAAGTGGCGTGGTCGATCACTGTGGCCGCATTGAACACAGTAACATCCGCCCACTGTCCCGGCCGGAGCAGCCCGCGGTCGAACTGGCGTATCTTCGCCGCGTTCGCTGACGTCATCTTCCGCACCGCCTCCTCGAGCGTGAGAACTTTTTCCTCCCGCACGTACCTTCCGAGCACGCGAGCAAACGTGCCATAGTATCGCGGATGCGGGTTGCCGCGGGACAGAGGCCCTTCGGTCTTCAGCGCGGTTCCATCCGATCCAATTGAGACGAACGGCTGCCGCAAAGCGTAACGCATGTCCTCTTCGGAGTGGTGGAAGTAAACCGTCGGCACAGACCCACCATTGTTCACCAGTAACTCGAACAGTACGTCGACCGGCTCCTTGCCCAGTGCCTGGATCACCTCGTTCATCCGCTTTCCTTCGAACCACTTGTAACTCGGGTTCGAAAGGGAAACGAGAAGCATCCCCTCCCAGCCGCCGGTCGCTGTGTAGTGGTTGTACCAGTTGCTGCCGGGGATGCCGTTTAGGATCTCCTGTTCGAGGCGCGGCCGCAGGCGCGGATCTTTGAGCCGCGCGATCAAGGCCTCTGCACCGCCTTCGTGAGCCCACGGCGGAATGATACTTGAGAGGTTGTTCTGCCCAGCCCGGTACGGGTAGACGTTGGCCGTTACTTCCTGCCCGTTCGCCCTGGCCTGTGCCAGCGAGCCGGCCAGTTCGGGCATCTGGCCCCAGAGTTTGTGTTCCGCGATCTTCAGGTGGATCACATCCACCGGCAGGCCCGCCCGACGGCCGATCTCCAGCGCTTCGGCCACCGATTCGAAGACTCCCTGACCTTCCGTGCGCATGTGGGTCGAGTAGATTCCGCCGAAGCGCGCCGCCTCTTCGCACATGGCAACCAGGGCCGCGGTGTCGATCCACGAGCCTGGTGGACCGCTCAGCGAGCTCGCCACACCGAGGGCGCCCTGCTGCATCGCTTCACGGACCAGCGCGCGCATCCCTTCCGCTTCTTCCTTGGTGATAGGCCCGGCCCGCGGCCCATGCACGTACGTCCAAATCTGGCTCGACCCGACATAAGTTCCGATGTTCGTTGAGACGCCTTGCTTGAGAACGCGTGCAAAATACCCGTCGAGGTCTCGCCATGTGACGTCCGGGTCCGGAGGGCCCTGCTTGCCGCCGACGGGCGCGGCGGAGCCGCCCTCGCCGAAAATCATCGTGGTCACACCTTGCCGCACCATGCTCTCGGCGTTGCCGTCGACCAGAATGGTTTCGTCCGAGTGGTTGTGGATGTCGATGAACCCGGGGGCTACGGTAAGGCCTCCGGCGTCGATCGTCCGCGCCGCGGTGCGGCCCTCGATCCGCCCCACCGCGACGATTCGGCCGCCTTTGACGGCGACGTCGCCGAAGTACCAGGGATTTCCGGTGCCATCGACGATCTGCCCACCCCGGATGACCACGTCGAAATCCTGGCCGGAAAGCAACGCGGCGAACCCAAGCAGAAGGACCTGTTTCATGGCGATGCGCTTCGCGACGCGCCCTATCTACGTTAACCGGATCAGCCGCTTCGCGTTCTCGTTATATACTTTGCCCAGGATCTTGTCAGGCAGCCCCACGCCGTAGATCCGCCAGCGGCCTTGCGGCGGCACCGGCGCCGGAGCGTAGTCGAAGTATTCGTCCTCGGTCTCGAGGAAGCGGTAGTAAATCTGGTAGAGCAGATCGCCGTACACCTGCTGCGGTGTGTCATCGCCGTGCGGCACCGCATCGGTACCGAACATGATCCGGTCCTGATATTTGTCGAAGAACTTGCGCGCCGTGCGTGGCTGGCGCCCGAGCTCCCCAATCCGCGCTCCGATTTCGAGGTGCATGTTCGGGAACTTGTCCAGACACTCGCTGACATTGCCGAGGTTTTCGCCAAAGTTGCCGGCGTGCAGCGCGATGAACTGTGTCTTCGGGTGCCGCGCGAACACCCGGTTGCGCGCTTCGAGGATCTCGGCGTTGCTCGGAAAGTCCTTACCATGGAACGACCAGTCCGGATGCGCGTTCAGCTCCTCGAACCGCTCGTTAAACCGGTCGATCGGCTCGAAGAACGCCACCGGGTCGGAGACGTGGATGGCTACCGGGAATTTCGCCGCCGCACAGGCCTCCCACATCGGGTCGAAGCGCGGATCGTCGATCTTCACGAGCGCGCCGCTAGTGATGCCCTCCCGCAGGTACAGCCCCAGCACTTTGGTGATCTTCAGGCCTTTGGCGCCGGCCTTGCCGGCCTCCTCTATCGCCGCTGCCTGGGCCTTGGCGTAGTCCGGCTGGTTCGTCTTCTCCCACATTGGCTCGGTGAAAGTGACGAAACGCCCGGGGTGCTTCTTGTCGTACTTCTCGATGCACTCCTTCAGCCCGTTGCCATAACCGCCGGTCAGGTTCACCAGCGCCTGGATGTTCCGGCGATCCATCACCGCCAGTAGTTCCTCCGGCGGCGCCAGGTAGACCAGCGTCTCGCCCCACGTCACGCCGGCTTCTGCCTTACCGGGGAAACTGAAGTGCGTATGGACATCGACCACCGGAAATTTCGCCTTCTCGACCTTGGTTTCCGGCACAACCAGCATGCTCTTTGGCTGGAACTCGCTCAGGTCGAGCGGTTTCCCTTTCTTTGCCGTCTCCACTGCTTTCTCGGCCGGTTTCCGCGCCGTGCAACCGGCCGCGGCGCCCGCCAGCGGTGCCGCCATCGCGGCAAGTACGTCTCTGCGTTTAAGTTTCATGGTTAATCCCATACTACGCCAGCGAAAGAAGCCGCTTCGCGTTCTCGTTGTAGACCTTGCGCAGAATCTTGTCGGACAGACCGAGGCCGTAGATGCGCCAGCGGCCCGACCCTCCCACGGCTCCCGGTGAGTAATTGAAGTACTCGTCTTCGGTTTCGAGGAAGCGGTAGTAAATCGGATAGACCCGCCCGAGCGACGCCATGTCCGCCGCCTTTTTGCCGCGGGTGAAGATGTCAGTGCCAAATAGGATCCGGTCCTGGTATTTCTCGAAGAACTTCCTTGCCATTCGCGGCTGGCGGCCCAGTTCCGCGATGCGCGCTCCGATCTCGACCCAAAGGTTCGGGTACTTGTCCATCCACTGGCTCACTAGGCCGAGGTCTTCGGGCCAGTTGGAAACATGCAGCCCGAGGAACTGTGTCTTCGGGTGCCGTGCGAGCACGCGG